>JAKAMM010000056.1 GCA_021812905.1 Chloroflexota bacterium
GCCCTGCTTCTGCGCTGGTGCTGGAATTGGCAGACAGGCATGGTTGAGGGCCATGTGAGGCAACTCGTGAGGGTTCAAGTCCCTCCCAGCGCACACAATGAAATCCCCGAATAATATCGAGGATTTCATTTTATCTTAAACGAATCACAAAATGTATTTGCAGGGGCGACCCGCTCAGTGAGAGAAAAACCATCATTGACCATGAAGGGTCGCCCTTACTGTGTAAGGTGATTAAATAATCCAATTACCGTTTTAGTGAAGGATTTGACTGAGGAATAATCGCGTGCGTTCCTCGCGCGGATTTCGGAAGAATTCTTCCGGCGTCGCCTCTTCCACGATTTGACCCTGATCTATAAACACGATTCGATTTGCGGCCGCCCGGGCAAACCCCATTTCATGCGAGACCACGATCATGGTCATCTCATGCGCGAGTTCCTTCATCACATCCAACACTTCGCCAATCATCTCCGGGTCGAGAGCCGACGTCGGCTCGTCAAACAGCATCAAGCTGGGTTTCATGGCGAGGGCGCGGGCGATAGCCACGCGCTGTTGCTGTCCGCCCGAAAGTTGATTAGGATATTGGTTGCGTTTATCGGCCAAACCAACGCGTATCAACAGACGTTCAGCCTCGGCCCGTACCTGATCCGCTGGAGATTTGCGAACGCGTATGGGGGCCTCCATGATATTCTCGATTGCTGTTAGATGAGGAAATAGGTTGAAACGCTGGAACACCATCCCGATCTCAGCTCGCTGACGCGCAATATTTTTCTCTTTGTCCTCCACAAGCTTGCCGTTGTGTTCGTAATAACCGATCATGTGACCATTAACATATATATGGCCGCTGCTGATTTTTTCCAAATGGTTGATGCAGCGCAAGAAGGTGCTTTTGCCCGAACCAGAGGGACCGATCACAACAACCACTTCATTCTTCCGCACTTCCAGGCTGATGTCTCTTAATACATGGAGCGAACCAAAGTGTTTGTTGACTTTCTCGGCCTTGACGATGATATTGCTGTCAGCCAAATTCACATTGGCGGGAATGGGAGTATTCATCAGCGCGCTCCTTTGCCGCTCGAGCTAAACAGGCGCTGGACCATGCCGGGACCGCGTTCGATCCCTTTGCGTTCTCCAAGGCCAGACTCGATGCGCGCTTGAATGAGTGACCAGACCGTGGTCAGGAATAGATAATATAAGGATGCGGCAATAAACAACTCAAAAGGTTTGAAGACGCGGGCGTTTACCTGATTGAACCCGAAGAACAACTCACCAGCCGAGATGACTTCCATCAACGATGTGGTCTTCATCATATTGTTGAATTCATTGCCCAGCGGCGGGATGATTACTTTGGCGGCTTGCGGCAGGATAATGCGCTGCATCGCCAGACCGGTTGTCATGCCCAGTGATTTGGCGGCTTCCATTTGACCGGTGTCAATCGATTCGATTCCGGCGCGCACGATCTCAGCCATATACGCGCCTTCATTGATGCCCAATGCCAGCGTTCCGGCCTGGATGGCACCGGTAATAATGACAGGACCCAGGACTATATCTGGAAAATTATAAATATGAGTCACCCCCAATCCGAAAAAGAGCAATGCCATTTGCACAAGCAGAGGCGTGCCGCGGAAATACCAAACGTAAATTTCAGCGATCCAACGGACAACAGACAGCTTGGACATTTTGCCTAGTGCAGCAAAAAGGCCTAAGATCACTCCCAATGCCTGCGCCAATATACTGACTACCACGGTGGCGATCAAACCATTGCGAATGAGGGGATCCTGGAACGCAGAAGGAGGCCAGATGTAATTCAAGAACAGAGGCCAGTCAAAATGATACATGAGTGTCTCGCTTTGTCAATTTTCAAGGATAGCAGGCCGGTCAGATACTTAGGCCGACCGGCCTGCTATTATTTTGAAACAACAACTCCCTTGGGAGTCTTTATGGCTTGATTGCTCCGCTGGATAAGTTCCACTTGTCCAGTATTTTGCCATAGGTCCCATCAGTCATCATGCTCTTAAGAGCTGTTTGTACAGCCTGGCCGAGCGGGGTGAGGGGCGCATTGGTGCAATCCGCCTGACCACACGGGACGCTGATGCCTACCATTGCCGGTTCGATCACCTGACCAACCAACTGGAACTGGTCCGGGTGCTGAACAACATAGTAGGCCGCCACCGGAGTATCGGCAAAATACACGGCTACTTTGTTTGCCTGTAGCTGTTGGAGTGCGTCAGTATCTTTCATTGTGACGACCACCGTAGGCACCTTCTTGCCGGCTGCAGTACACTCTGCTGACAATCCCTTGCCTTTGTAATCACCGGTGCCTTGGAGATAATCGACCTCGGTGGTGCCGCTCTCAGCTGCTACGCTTTGACCGCATAGGTCTGTTGGAACGTTGATATTCAGCGGGTTGCCTTTGGCGGCCAGCATTGATTGACCAGCCTGGAAGTAGGGGATCATGCTAACCTGTTTCTGGCGATCGGTGGTGATGTTCTGGTCAGAAATAATGATGTCGCATTTACCGCTGGTTACGGCGGCAATGATCGTGTCAAAGACGCTGTTGACGATCTGTGCCTTGAGACCGAGTCGGTTGGCGATTTCAGTGCCCATTTCGATATCTGAACCGGTTGGATTGCCGTTCTCGTCAAAGAACTCCATAGGCGGATAAGGGAGGTCTGAACAGATCAGTAATTTTCCCTTCTGGGACAAAAGGGTCGGGTCAACAGATACCACCGGCGTAGGGGCGGGTGGCATTGCCGTCGGCGCAGCGGCGGGCGGCTCAGTAACCATCACTGTTTCAATCACCGTAACTGGCGGTGGGGGAGTTGGCGTGGCACAAGCAGCTAATAGCATGCTGGCAAGCACCAGGCAACTTAAAACCGGAAATAACTTTTTCATTTTCTCTCTCCTTGTTATGTGGTTTACGATTTATGCGACCGGTATCGCAATCGAATGGACAAAGGATAGACCAACTTTGCATAAATTGCAAGAGTTGACTTTTGCTTCTGCCCCTTATCACATAAGTCGAATTGCGAACGAGAACAGAGCGGAAATCACTCGAATCTACTTGGATATGCGCGCCCGGCTGATATGTAACGTATCAAGATTATTCATTCGCCTTACGCTGAACATCCCGAAGGTTCACGTAATTCAGGCTTGCTTTCTGCTCGAACCTTCGGGACTGTGCATAACATTCGTTATTCGTTTCCGCCGGTACGATAACGGTCGATCAAAGCTTGCGTACGCGGATCTTTTGGCGATCCGAAAATTTCTTCGGGGGCCTTATCTTCAATGATTTCGCCTTCGGCCATGACAACCACACGATCGGCAACTTCACGCGCAAAACCCATTTCGTGGGTTACCACCAGCATGGTCATACCTTCCTGTGCGAGCTTTTTCATTACGTTCAATACTTCGCCGATCAGTTCGGGATCGAGGGCTGAGGTTGGCTCGTCGAAAAGCATAACTTTCGGTTCCATGGCTAGCGCGCGCGCAATGGCGACGCGTTGTTTTTGTCCGCCGGAAAGGCGTGCGGGATATTCATCTTTCTTGAATAGCAGTCCAACACGATCGAGATTCATTTCTGCAATTTCGTTGGCTTTTGCGCGCTCCATTTTCTTGACTGTAACCGGTCCCTCGGTCACATTTTCGAGCACGCTCATGTGTGGAAATAAATTGAACTCCTGAAAAACCATTCCGGTCTTCAAGCGGACATCGTGCACAAGTTGACGGTGTTCCTTGCCTTTCCGGCCTGCTTCAACAACCAGTTTGTCGACTTCGATTACCCCGGCAGATGGCTCTTCAAGAAAATTAATACAGCGAAGCAGGGTGCTTTTGCCTGAGCCGCTGCGCCCGATCACGCAGACCACTTCCATTGGCTTGACTTCAAGGTTCACCTTTTTTAATACGTGAAGACGGCCAAAGTATTTATCAAGATCGGTGACTTTGACAATAGGCGTCATGTTAGCGATCTCCTTTGGCGAGGCGACTCTCAAGCAAGTTTTGAGCATAACTTAATATGAGTGTCATCATCCAGTAGAAGATGGCGGCCATGATTAGCGCCTCAAGGTTGTGGAATTGCGCCCGCCCGACTTTTGTAGCGCGCCACATCAATTCGTGGACGAAGCCGGTTGCGGAGACAAGCGCTGAGTCTTTGGTCATTGCGATGAATTCATTTCCCATGGGAGGTATGGCAAAGCGCATTGCTTGTGGAACAACGATGCGTTGCATTGTTTGGCCGGGTGTCATGCCGATAGCCATGGCGGCCTCGCGCTGACCTTTTCCAACGGATGCGATGCCTGCGCGGAATATCTCGCTCATGTACGCGCCGTAGTTAAGGCCGAGGGCGACTACTCCGGCAAGCGTCCCGGAAAGAACGATGCCGAGTTGAGGCAGGGCAAGAAAGAAGAAAAAAATCTGAAGATAGAGCGGTGTACCGCGGATCAATGAGACATAGAACGTGCTTAGGGCATAGATGGGTGGATTGTTCGAAAGACGTCCGAGTGCGGCGAGCAGTGCGAGTCCGGTTGCAAATGCAATCGAAAGGATTGAGATTTTGATCGTTTCCCACAACCCTCCCGCTATAAAAAACATATTGTCTTTGATAAATTGCTGGTCGAGCTTAATCGTGTTGAGTGTGAAACTCCCGATCGTCAATGAGTTTCCACTGAATAGAAAAACCAGAATTAATAGCAGGACGCCCCAGGATAAGCCAACGTTTGTGCGAAAAAGCTGCTCTTTTCGTTTTTGAGCCTGGAAGAGCGATTCCGCTTGTGACTTTGAAGCATTTTCTTCTTGTTTTGCTAAAAGGTTCATCTTGATTTTCCCTTCAGCGATCAGGAGTATCTGATCTGAAAATTTATTTTCATGGAGACTTCTCAATAAGAAAGGGGAAGTGGGGTGTTTTGGACGGGTTTCACCCGCCCAAAACACCCCAAACCCCGCTTTATAGAAGAGATATGATCAGGATTTGAAAATAAAGGGAAGCGGCTTTATGCCGCTTCCCTTGGGCGCGAATATATTATTTCGGAGCTTGTGTCAGATCAGATTTGAACCATTGGGTTGAAAGCGCTGACAGTGTGCCGTCACTGTGCATTTTCGTGATGGTGTCGTTAATTGCTTTCAGCAGCGAATCAGTGGGTTTGCTGGTGGCTTTGTCAATTGCCACAGCCAAATCTTCTGAGTAAACGGGCGAGCCGAGTTGCATTACCGGCAGGCCCGCGGCAATATTCGCATCTACAACTGTCTGAGATGTAACATAGCCGACGAAATCTTTGCGGCCGGAGGCGATTGCCTGGGCGCATTCCTGATCGGTCTCCAGGGTTACAACCTTCACATTCGCCGGGGCCTTGGCGTAAATGGATGAGGCTGGCAGGCCGAGAGCAGCCATATCGTTGTTCAACCAGGATTCATAGGTTGTGGATGTGCCCGCACACAACGCCTTGCCAGCCAAATCGTCAAGCTTTGTGAATCCAGAGTCCTTGCCCACAGCTACAACAGCAGGAGTGTAGTAGTAGGGAACACTGAAGTTCAAAACCTTCTGACGATCAACGGTGATGGTCATCGAGCCTACGCTGATGTCCCATTTATTGGCCCAGTTTCCGGCAGTGATCGCGTCCCAGGATGGGGTGGCGAAGCAGGTCTCGACGCCGAGAGCGTCGCCGATCTTGTGAGCTACATCCACATCGAAACCCTTCATTTCGGCCGTGGTCAAGGCATCCGATGGACACTTGGTGTTAGCGGGGCGTTTTCCGGTGGTGTCGAGGAAGGATTGCGGTTCGTAGTTCGGATCGGTCGAGACAAGTACATAACCGCGTTGTTTGATGGCGCCCAACAGGTCGCTGGCTGAAGCGCCGGTGTTTCCGCCGCAGGCGGTCAGGACAAAGGCGGCCGCGAGTACCGAGACCAAAACGATGTAAAGTTTCTTCATTAGATTTCTCCTCCAATACGAAAATAGTTGTTTTGTTTCACGGACGAAAAGAAGCGATGGGAGACTGGGCCAGAGAGACACCTCCTTTGTCGTGCAAAGATTTATTTTCATGAATAAGGATAGACTAACTTGGCGATTTATGCAAGAGTAGAAGGATTGATATTATTCAAAGCCTCGCGGCTGTGTGCAAAAAATGGAGGTGGTACAATACATTTACTTTTCATTTGTTTTTACCAAGGAGTATCCAATGGCCGCCATTTTTCCTTCGCCGGAATGGTTGAAATCTCTTGAGGAAAAACTCAATTTAGATGCTCACTACAACGAAATTGCCAGGAATTGGGAAGGCGATCTCGTTTTTGAAATTCTGCCCGAGGGGAATCTTAAAGAGCTATTGAGAATGTACCTTGATTTGTGGCATGGAAAATGCCGCGGCGCGGAATATGCTTCCGAGCCGTCTGTGCATGCGAAGCCGGCTTTTATTATGCGTTCCCCTTACAATAATTTTACGGCGATCCTGCAAGGCAAACTCGATCCCATGACTGCCATGATGACCAGCAAACTTAAAGTTGAAGGCAGTTTGGGTTATATGATGCGTAATGTGCCCGTCGTGTTGGACTTTGTGCGTTGCGCGCGCGAGATTACAACCGACATTGCGTAATCCATGCAGCCCATTCTAAAAATCGATCTTACAACGGGAAACGCAGAAGAATATAAAATCCCGCAGGAATGGGAGAGAGCATTTCTGGGAGGCGCGTCGCTGGCGGCGCGCTTGCTCTATCCTTCGCTCACGAAAGAACTTGACCCATTTTCTCCCGAATCGCCTTTGATGTTTATCAATGGCCCGCTGACCGGAACATCCGGGCCGACAGTTGGGCGATTTGCAGTGTGCGGCAAAGGTCCGGCAACCGGCTTGTGGGCCGAGTCGCATTGCGGTGGATTTTGGGGGCCGGAGCTTCGCTTCGCGGGATACGATGGTTTGTGGATCACGGGCAAGGCCGAAGCGCCGATTTATCTTTGGATCGAGGATGGCTGCTTCGAGGTCCGGCCCGCGGCGCAGTTGTGGGGCAAGGATACTTACGAAACGCAAGACCTCATCAAAAATGAGGTCGGTAAAAAAGGAATCCATGTCGCGTGTGTTGGACCCGCTGCAGAAAACGGGATTCTATTTGCGGGGATTTATTGCGATCACGGACGCACGGCGGGACGCACCGGACTCGGCGCGGTGATGGCTTCGAAAAATCTCAAGGCGATTGCCGTGCGTGGCACGAATAAACCGCCGCTCGTTCACGCCGACCTTTATGCGGGCCCCCGTTCTGAATCCAATCGCACGCTGAAAGTGGATAACGAAGCGCGCATCCTGCACGAACTCGGCACAGCCAGCGTTGCCAATTATTCCGAATATCTCGGCTCGATGCCCGCAAAATATTATCATCAGGGCGGCTTTGAACCGGTGGACAAAATTTCCGGCGCGACCATGACCGATACAATTCTTTCCGGTCAAAGTGCGTGCCATGCCTGCGTGATCGCGTGCGGACGTGTTGTAAAACTTGAAGATGGTAACAAACGCAAAGGTCCTGAGTATGAAACGATCGTTTCATTTGGCCCAAACCTGTTGATTGATGATCTGGCTGAGATCACGCGTTTAGGCGAGTTATGTGACCGCTATGGCATGGACACCATTAGTACTGGTAACACGATTGGCCTGGCATTTTATTTATTTGAACTTGGCAGGGTCACAACCCAGGACACCGGCGGACTTGAATTGAAATGGGGCGATGCTGTGGCTGTCCGTCAGTTGGTGAGAATGACGGCGAGACGGGAAGGCATCGGCGAATGGATCGCTCAGGGCTCACGGCGGTTGGGTAAACACTTCGGCGCGGAAGAAGAAGCTGTGCAGGTCAACGGGTTGGAGGTTGCGTATCACGATCCGCGCGGTGTTTCGGGCATGGCGCTCTCGTATGCGACTTCACCACGCGGCGCCTGCCACAACCAGTCCGATTATTTTTTTGTAGACTTCGGACATGTCCATCCTGAGCTTGGCATCGAATATTTTCCGCGTCATGCGCAAGCCGAGAAGGCCGCCAATGTTGCGAAGCATCAAAACTGGCGCACAGTCTATAACGCAATGGTCATGTGTATCTTCGCGAACGTCGCGCCGCAAATGCAGGTGGATCTTATTAATGCAGCCTGCGGTTACGATTGGACGATTGACGAGATGATGAAATGCGGCGAGCGCGGCTGGAACATGAAGCGCGCTGTAAATAATCGCATGGGATTGACTGCCGCGAACGATAAATTGCCAAAGACCCTGCTCGAACCTTTAGCAACTGGCGGCACGGAAGGATTTACGCCGGATATCCAAGGCATGCTTTACGCCTATTACAACGCTCGCGGCTGGGACCTGGAAACGGGTCACCCGATGAAAGAAAAACTCCTCGCCCTGGGGCTGGAGGGTGTTGCCACGGATTTGTGGGGTTAGACCGTGGAATGCGGACGGTGGACAATGATATGGTCTACGGTCCACCGTCCATTGTCAGAATTTTGAATAGAGGAACCATGAAACTTGTAACCGTTGAACAAATGAAAGCGATCGAACAGGAAGCCAATGTCAGGGGTTTATCCTACGACGACATGATGGAAAACGCCGGCCTTGGTCTGGCGGATCTTATTCTCGATATTTTTGCCGATGAAATCGAGCCTTCTGTTTTGGGGTTAGTCGGCCCTGGAAATAATGGCGGCGATACTTTGATCGCCTTGACTCATCTCCTCAAGGAAGGCTGGAAGGCGCAGGCGCATCCTGCGCGCGCGGCGGCCG
>JAKAMM010000057.1 GCA_021812905.1 Chloroflexota bacterium
TCTTAATTAACAAGACTTACGCAGACTAATTTCTTTCGCGAATTCGCCGACAGTTTTTGGGTTTTGCGTAAGTCCTACTGATAATATACAAGAACACTATGTGCTGATGGTTTTGCAGGTGTAAAATGTTTGTAAAAACCTAAACACTATGCACCAATCAACTCTTCTTCTTGAATTCTGTATTCTAATTCTCACATCTTGTAATATTCCTCGTAGATAACAAAAAGATCGTACCTTCGTTTACGCGTGAAGCGGTTTTCCTATTCTGATTCCCAATTTACCAATCCTCCCCTTATAATCAGCCTCATGTTCTCCTTCACCATTACCGCCAAAAACAAGCGCGCCCGCACGGGCATCTTCATCACGCCCCACGGCAACCTCATCACGCCGGTCTTCGCGCCTGTTGGCACACAAGCCACGGTCAAGACTCTCACGCCCGAACAGCTCAAGGATGTCAACGCCTCACTCGTCTTGAGCAACACCTATCATCTCTACCTGCGTCCCGGCGACGAACTCGTGCGCGACCTGGGCGGCCTGCACGAGTTCATGCAATGGCCGCATCCCATGCTGACCGACTCGGGCGGCTTTCAGGTCTTCTCGCTGGCGCAAACCCGCAAGATCGACGATGCCGGCGTGACCTTCAAGAGTCACATTGATGGCTCGACGCATCGCTTCACGCCAGAAAAATCCATCGCCATTCAGGAGAACCTCGGCGCGGACATCATCATGGCCTTCGACGAATGTTCCGACCCGAACGATCATGCCTATACCAAACTTGCCATGCAGCGGACTCATCGCTGGGCCGAGCGTTCCGTCAAAGCCAAGACGCGAAACGATCAGGCTTTATTCGGCATTATTCAAGGCGGCGTCAATCCCGACCTGCGAGCGGCTTCCGCTAAATTTATCGCTTCTCTCGATACGCCCGGCATCGCCATCGGCGGACTCTCGGTGGGTGAGACCAAGCAGGAAATGCATGACACGCTCGACGTGATGTATCCGCATTTGCCCGAAAACAAACCGCGTTACCTGATGGGCGTCGGCACGCCCGAAGATCTGGTCAACGGCGTGGCACGCGGCGTGGACATCTTCGATTGTGTCCTGCCCACACGTCTGGCGCGTCATCACTCCGCCTTTGCGCCTGAAGGAAGATTGAACATGATGAACGCAATCTTTGCGCGCGATGAGCGGCCTCTTGATGAGATGTGTGATTGCTATACCTGCAAGACTTTCACGCGCGCTTATATCCGTCATCTCATTATTGCGAAGGAACTGTTGGCTGGCACTTTGATCTCGATCCATAATTTGCGGGCGTTGATAAAACTTATGGAGCAGATCAGGGTTTATATTGCGGAAGGGTCATTTGAGTCAAAAGTGCCGGGGTTGTTGGCGCAGTGGCATGGGAATGCAGACAGAAGTAATAAAGGGAATAGTGAATAGTTGGAGGCGTGATGGCAAATGACAATGTCCAGGGGTTGGAGACACTCGAAGCGTGGAAAAAGTCGAAAGGGCTTGCTCTAAAGGTTTACAAAGAGATTTTGCCTTTGCTTCCTGCAGAAGAAAAATGGAATCTAAATCAGCAAATTCGCCGCGCTGTTTCCAGTATCCCTGCGAATATTGCAGAAGGACATGGAAGGTTTTATTATCAAGAAAATGTTCGTTTTTGTTATATTGCCCGCGGCTCTCTAACGGAAACATATAGCCATATTACACTTGCTCACGAGCTCGGGTTTATTCCGGTAGAAAAATATAAGGAGTTGACAACACTTGTCGAGGAGTTGGTAAGAATCATAAATGGTTATATCTCTTATCTCAAGCGCTCCAAGATTGGAGCGAATGAGCCCGGTGTAAATCATTTTGCGCGGGAAGACCCTGCATCGTATCTGGTCGACTATCCTGAAGACTCCGAATCTTTAGAAAGCCAATAACCCCATCAAACTATTCACTATTCCCTATTTTCTATACTCATTCTTCACTTACCAAAGGAACCCCACATGAATCTATTTCACGCTCTCCTGCTCGGCATCATCGAAGGTCTGACCGAATTCATCCCGGTCTCGTCTACGGCACAATTGCTTGTCGGTCAGACGCTCCTGCGCATCCCGCCCGGCTCCACCATGACTGCATTTCTTGTCATCGTTCAACTGGGTCCGCTTGTGGCCCTCGTTGTTTATTTCTGGAAAGACTTGCTGGCATTAGTCAAAGCCTTCTTTGCCGTGCCTTTCTCCACCGAAGAAAACAAGCTGGCATGGTATATCATCATTGCCACCATCCCCGCATTGATTGCAGGTTTCCTGCTTAAGGATTCTGTTGAAGCGCTATTCACGACTCCTTTATTGGAAGCGGCCATCCGCATGTTCGCAGCCGCCATCTTGTTAACACTGGCAGAGTTGATCGGTAAACGTCTGCGTAAACTGAACTCGATGACCTGGTTGGATGCTCTGATTGTCGGTTTGTTCCAGATTGTGGCGGTCTTTCCCGGCGCCTCACGCTCCGGCTCAACCATTAGCGGCGGCATGTTGCGTGGTTTTGACCGCCCTTCAGCGGCGCGCTTTGCCTTTCTGATGTCCGTGCCTGTGATGCTGGCGGCGGGCGGCTATGAAACCCTCAAGCTATTCAAAATGCCTGGGCTTGGTGGATTTCTTCCCGTTCTGGCTATTGGTTTTATTGCCGCAGCCATCGTTGGTTGGTTGTCGATCAAGTGGCTGTTGAGCTATCTCAATAAACATTCGTTGTATGTCTTTGCAGCCTATTGTGCAATTGTCAGCGCGATCTGCCTTGGATTCTATTTCTTTGCATAAAACATGCAGGGCCGAGTTTTGCTCTGCCCTTGCAATTGCATGAAAAAAATTCTGTTTGTTATCTTGATTTTTCTAACAGCCTGCGCGCCCGCGACACCCGGTGCGACGCCGCAGGTTGTAAAAGTTTATTCCACTTCATCCACGCAACCGTGGCTGGCGGATTTATATAATTGCGCTTCTACTTCTACCATTATCAGTTTATCTGTTTCACAATCTGCGGATATTATGATTCGAGTGGGAGAGCCTGCCAACCTGACAACACTCGCGTTTCAAATTGGGACGGAAGATATTCTCGTTGCGGTTCAGCCCCAGACCGGGGTCGGGTCACTGACAATCGAGCAAGTGCGGCAACTGTTCACGGGTCAAGCCACAAATTGGAAAGATGTCGGCGGCAACGATGTCTCTGTGCAAGTGTGGACGTATTCGCCCAATGAAGATGTCCAACAGATTTTCGACAATACAGTTTTAGCCGGGCAACCCGTTACCTCACTGGCGCGGTTGGCGGTATCCGCTCAGACCATGTCCGATTCTATCGGGGCACAGGCCGGCTCAGTCGGAGTCCTGACGCGGCGCTGGCAGGCAGGCAACTCTTCGACAGGCTCACCTGTGCCTGCGGCGCAGGCAGGGCAGGCTGCGAGAGAGGCATTAATCGTCGCGTCTGTGCCGGTGCTGGTGATTACAAAGTCCGAACCACAGGGTGCAGTCAAAGAACTGATCGCCTGTCTTCAGAAGAAATAGCTTGTAAGATTTATTCCTGCATCGCTGTCTCTTTCATAGATTTTCGCGGAGGAACTATGAATGAGTTGGAAGCGTTTCGTACAGAGAAGGATGATTTTTTCGGGCATCACCCGCAAAGCCCGCTGACGCGCGAGCAAAAGCGTGACTTTCATGGGCTGAATTATTTTCCCGAAAATGCGGATTTGCGGCTTGAAGTCAAGGCTGAGGAGTTCCCCGTCAAGGAGCGTATCGAAATGCAGACCTCGACCGGGGATGTGCAAATTTACTTTCGCCACAGCCGATTCAAATTCCAGGCCGATGGGCAGGATGCGGAACTGACCATTTATGAAAGCGAGAATGGATTCTTTTTGCCTTTTGTTGACTCGCTGGCCGGGAAGGAAACCTACGGCGCAGGCCGCTATCTTGAACCTGAACCTTTACCCGGCGGAAGATTTTTAATTGACTTCAACATGGCATATAACCCGTATTGCGCTTACAACGAGCAATGGTCCTGCCCATTGACGCCACTTGAAAATCGGCTGAAAGTGCCCGTCAGGGCCGGTGAGAAGTTGTTCCACGAATAATATGAAATAAAAAGACGGACTTTTGACGGTCCGTCTTTTTCTATTCTTTTGCTGTTTCTTCCAAAACATCCAGAAGCGCTTCATATTCGTCGCAACAATGGGAACATATATCGAGATGTTCCCGCAGGAGCGGCATCAGGTGGGCGGCATCTTTACCATGCACTTCTTTTTCCACGTATTCATCGAGCTGGGCAAAAACTTCATTGCAGGTCGTTTCTTCCTTGCGGACTTTATCGAGCACGCGCAGGAATCCTTTAACGACTTCATCGGGGAGTTCTTGCTCCCGTTGAAAGCGATGCCGGATGCTTTGTATTAAATCTTTGATATTCATGCCAAACCTTTGATTTGGACGTTTAATCTCACCCTAATCTTACTTTTTCTCGAAAGCCGATAATACTTCCTGCGCTGTTAAACCCTCATTTGTGAGACGGCGTTTGAGTCGCAGGCGGGCGTCGTGTAGAAGTTTGTACAGCGCGTTGCGATTGGTCTTCATGCGTTTGGCGGCCTCTTCGAGGGGTACATCCTGGATGCTCAAAAGCATAAGAGCTTCGCGCTGTTTGGGAGTTAATTCCTGCTCCAAAATACGGCGGACGCGTGCCATCATATCGGCCTGTTCGACGGTCTCTGCCGGGCCGGGCTGACGATCCGCTATGATGCGCGCCGGAACGGGCAATTCCTCATTGTCCACAATTTCGTCGAGGGAAGAATCCTGCCAGCGCTTGCGGCGCAACTCTGTCAGCGCAATGCGGACGGCGATCTTGTGCACCCAGGTGGTGAACATACTGCGTCCCTCGAAAGTGTCGAGCTGGTCGAGGACGCGCAAAAGAGTCTCCTGGGTCACTTCATCAACAAGCGGAGCGAAGAGCGCAGAATCGGGAGAAAGCCAGCGTGAGAGCGCGTAGGGGAGTCCGTGTGCGACGATCTCGCGCAGATCGGTCAGCGCTTCTTCGCGCACGACGCCGTCAGCGCGCAGGTCGGACAGCCAGGATTCGTTGGAACGGTTGGTCATGAATGGCAAAATTATATCAGAGCCAGATAGTGCAATGACACTGAATAACCATTCTGTTTATAAAAATTTAACGTGACGCTGTAAAAGAAAAAACCACCATGTTAACGGTGATTTTTGTGGCGGGCGCGGAGGGGCTCGAACCCCCGACCTCATGTGTGTGATTTGTGCGGTAAACCATGTAATGTGTCCAATGAGTACGATCTATTCGACTTTTGGGGGGTTTAGTATCCAATCAGTACAATCATTCCAACCCTTTTCAATCTGTAAGCCTTAGTTACGCATTACTGAATATCTTGTTGATATTCTTTGTGGCTTCTTCTGAAATGCCAGGTAGCAAGTGGCTATAAGTATTCAACGTAATGGTTACGCTTGAATGACCCAATAGCACCTGCACGACTTTGGGATTTGTTCCTACTGCAAGATGATAACTTGAGCATTGTGCCATTAAAAGGGATTGTTCGGGATTTGAGCTGAAACCTGATCTAAAACTTGAAGATATGCCACGTTTCCCTCTCAGAGAGTCGGAAACAATGACCAAAGAGGAAAAGCTTACCTCAGTTACGATCTATCTTGCTAAAGTAGTTGACCACCTGCAAGGAGTTGAAGATGAACACAGAGCCTTTGTTATTAGACGACCACATACTAACAGTGCCTCAAGTCTCCAAGTATCTCCAGATCTCCAGGTCGAAACTGTATTATCTGGTATCTCGGAAGCAATTACCCCACCTGAAATTGGGAAGGAACATTCGGATACGTCAGTCGGACTTGATGAGGTGGCTAAACCTTCAGGTTGAGCCGGCCTCACAAATTTTTGCAGTAAGAAAGACCCTTATTCCCAATATCTCGTTTGCCTTTATTATGCAAGCAGGTTAGGAAGTCTATTCTGGCTCTGGTCCTGACCCTAATCATTTCCAGAACCAGAATAAAAGCCCCAACCATTCAAAATTTCAGATAGCCTATTAAACTACTAACGTCAAATTACTTGAGAACGTTCGAGTTACTTCATTTGCCTACTATCAGTGATACAAACCCTATTCGTTATTCAAGATTTTTACCAAACCTGTCCTGTCCTCTTCTTTTTTGTTCACGCCTCATGTGGCAGTTAAAACAAACTACATCTGTCTTTTCAATCTCACGCATTATGTTATCAAGACCTAACCCTTGTTGAATCATGCCAGTGATATTGTATTTCTTGGTATCCCGTACATGATCGAAAGTTAGGACGGTAACATCGCTCTCGCCACAATCCGCACAAGATTTACTTAATAGATACTCTAAGACAAATTGCCTTGCTCTATCTTTTCCCTTCTGCCGTGCAAGGCGGTTTCTTTCTTTTACATAGTCTGGATTATTTGCGTAGCGGTCCCGAATGTCTTGTTGTTGACAGCTTATACAGACGGATTGAAGATAACCCTTTTCTTCACTCCGAATGTTGAACTCGGTTTCATCTTTCAGTACAACGAATACATCTTCTCATATTGCATCCAATGTATAAGCATTAAATAAGCCATAGTAAAAGTCATAGGCTTAAGATTTTAAAATCGCATCCCCCCATGTTTTAAGTGGGGGGAGTTGATTCAGGCTTTTTGGGCCATTTTTTGGTGGGCGTGAAGGGACTCGAACCCCTGACTTCTACTGTGTGATAGTAGCGCTCTAACCAACTGAGCTACACGCCCAAAGTGTTCGGGATTATAGCCGAGATAACTTCCTTTCGCAAGGCTGGCCTACGGAGGAGGCAAAACATCCCACGGATCGATGACCGCAGTCGCCGTGCGGACTTCAAAATGCAGATGTGGGCCAGACGCATGACCGGTCGCACCGGCCGCGCCGATTGTTTGACCCTGGCTTACGTTGTATCCACATTCCACAAAGATTGCGCTCAAGTGCGCGTACAGTGTCTGGAAGCCGGTACCGTGGTCAATCATGATCATGTTACCGTAGCCGTAGCTGTTCGGCCCGGCGTACACCACCACACCGCCGTCAGCCGCGTAGATGTTGTCACCCAGGTTAGCTGCCAGATCGATGCCGAGATGATTCGTCTTGGTGGAATAATCGAAGCCGGAAAGATAATGCCTATCAGTCGGAAAAACAAACGCGCCCGTCCCAACTGCACCGCCTGTTATAGGTGGACAAGAGCCAGAGCCCGCGACCTGAGCTGAGGCCGGATTTGTGCGGCTGATTCCTAGCGGCACAGAACCTGGCGCGTGATATTGATAGACGCCGCCAGGTATAAGGATCCACGTTCCAGGTTGGATGTTGGGGTGAGCATAATCACCGATCGTTGCCGGGTCCAGGTGATTGGTCGGATAGTTAATAATATCCTCCGGCTTCACCTTATAAAACGCTGCTACTCCATTCAAACCTTCACCGGCCTGCCATTCCCTATAAACGCCGTCCACCGGCAGGATGGTCAATACCTGACCGGCCTTGAGATTATGCGGGTCGTCCAGCAGGAGATAGTAGTTCGCCGAAAATATCGTTTGAGGTTGAAGGCCGTTATTCGCGGCAATACCTGATACTGTGTCGCCCGGTTGCACCGTATATTTTGTTATGTCCTGCCGTGCCCGTGTTGAGACATTAGTGTGCGGATTCGTTTGACGCAGGATGCCGAAGGATGATAGATCGAGGGCCGGTGATGACGTAGTCAGGGGCGCGTTCGCTGCCGTGGTCGGACCTTGAAGCGGCCCGCCATTTCCCTGAGCTTTTGCATCCGGCTGACGGAAATACATCTGCGCCAGCCAGATCACGATCACAATTGCCAGCATTGAAAAGATATTCGTTGCGGCGCGCAACAACGACTCGCCCAACCCCATTTGGATCAGGCTTTGCATCCAATTAGAAACGCGGCTCGGTTTGGAGATGAAGGAGGTTTCTTTCGGCTCAGATTCCCCTGTTTGAGCCGTTGATTTTTCTTTGAAATTTTTCTGCATTTGTTCTCCGCAAAAAATAATAACATGCCGAAAATCGACCGTCAAGCAAGCCTGCCAAACGCTAACCTGACGTTAAGCCTGCGTTCTCTGCACGCCAAATTTATGAAAGTAATTTGTCAAAACCAGCACACTCACATCTTTGTGAGGAAGTTCTTGCTCGAAGCAATCCCCAACTTAAGCGGGCACGACACATTCTGCGCGGTCAACAGACGGACTATTCACCAGCGTCGAAACGGGATAGGCTTCCATCAGTTCGGCGGGGAAAGGTTTGATTAACGGTTGCAGGCTTTCGGGAGTCCGAGGCGCAGCCTCCAGCCATTGGGCGTAATCGGTTGGATGCAGGATCACCGGCATTCGGTCATGGATCGGCGCCATGAGTTGGTTGGGCGTGGTCGTGATGATCGTGCAGGAACGGACTGTCGAGCCGTCAGGCGCGTGCCACTCGTCCCACAGACCGGCGAAGGCAAACACACTGTGCGTCTTGAGATGGATGAAATGCGGAATTTTTGTTTTTGTACCGGGTTGTGATTTCCACTCATAGAAGCCATCTGCCAAAATCAAACAGCGTTTATATTTATATCCGCCGCGGAAGGACGGCTTCTCAGCCAACGTCTCGCCGCGTGCGTTGATGAGACGGTTCCCGATGGATGGGTCTTTGGCCCATGAAGGGATCAAGCCCCACATAAA
>JAKAMM010000058.1 GCA_021812905.1 Chloroflexota bacterium
TAGCAGACGTACAACTCGCTGTCAATATCAAGAATGCCATGACACAGAGAAGGGGAAGAATCTGCAAGATGCGATTAGGTCTCATTTTTTTCCTGCTTTCTGTTGATTAAGCCGCCATCGCGGTTAGGCCTTGTTCGACAGGGTCTTTCACCCTGCAAGAAACGCACACCTAACCTTTCAAATACCCTCTCACTTACTGGCCCGCCCCTATCCGTCACAGGTCATTCCGATGGCGAATAACGTGAGACGCCGCTATCCCACGTACCAAACCAAAGAGTTCCATCGGGGGCAGCAGCTATCGAATAGACGATATTCCCTGCCAGCCCATTGACCGTGGTGTACGTCTTCCAATTCACGCCATCGAAGCTCGAAACCCCTGCTCCCCAAGTGCCAAACCAAATAGAGCCATTGGGGGCAACAGCAGTGGAAAGGACAGCATTCCCTGCCAGACCATTGGCTGTTGTGTAGGACTTCCAAGTCTGCCCATCGAAACGCGAGACTCCGCTCAATGTACCGAACCATAAAGCTTGATCTGGAGCCAGCGCAATGGATGTAACCGTGTCGCCCGCCAAACCATTGGCTGTAGTGTAAGTAGTCCAGCTCACGCCATTAAAATGAGAAACTCCTTGATCGGTGCCGACCCAGACTCCCCCGTCACGAGCCGCCAAGATGGAGATGACCGCTTTTCCGGCCAAGCCATCGGCTGTCGTATAGGTTGTCCAGCCAGCCCCATCCAGACGCGAAAGACCGTCATTTGTGCCAAACCAAACTACCCTATCAGTGGCTGCTGCAACAGCATTGACCCGGTTATTTGCCAATCCGTTGGCAGCGGTGTAGGTTGTCCAGTTCCTGCCGTCGAAACGCGAAACGCCCTGACCGGTACCGAACCATGTGGCGCCGTCAGGGGACACGGCAAGGGCATTGACTTTATTATCCGCCAGACCAGCAACAGAGGTATATGTCGTCCAGCGTTTTCCATCAAAGTTTGCAGCGCCGTGATTCGTGCCAAACCAAAGCGTGCCATCAGGCGCGGCCGCGATTGAAAGGGCAGAGCTGCCAGCCAGGCCATCTGCGCTTGTGTAGGTTTTCCAACTGCTCCCAGCAAAACGCGAGACACCTTTATCCGTTCCAAACCATAAACTGCCATCCGGGGCGACGGCGACGTCATTGACGCGGTACCCCGCCAAGCCGTCGGTCGGTGTATAGGTTTTCCATTTCTGCGCTTCAAGGTGAGAGACTCCCTGATCCGTCCCGAACCATAAGGCGCCATCAGAGGTCGCGCCAATGGAATGAATGGCATTGGCCGCCAGTCCATCGGCTGAAGTGTATGTCTTCCAATTTACCCCATCGAAGCGGGAGGCGCCTCCGTCCGTGCCAAACCATAAAGCATTATCTCCAGCTACCGCAATGGAGGATACACGATTGCCTGCCAACCCATCCGCTGTGGTAAACGACTGCCAACCTTTCCCAAGGTAGCGCGAAACGCCATTTCGGGTGCCAAACCACAGTGCGCCATCAGGGGCCACAGCAATAGCATAGATATGGCTATCGGCCAAGCCATCCGCAGTGGAGTAGGTGGTCCAGTTATTCCCATCAAAACGTGAGGCGCCCCCATCCGTGCCAAACCAAACTGCGCCGTCAGGAGCGAGCGCAACAGCATAGACTGTGTTCCCGGCTAGACCATCTTTACTTAGGTAAGATTTCCAATTATGCCCATCAAAACGTGAAGCCCCTTGATCCGTACCAATCCACAGGACACCGTCCTGAGTCACAGCAATGGATGTGACACCACCACTTACCAAGCCATTGGCGCTGGTGTAGTTGATCCATTTTTCGCCGCTGAGATGCGAGAGGCCCTGATTCGTGCCGAACCACAGAGTCTTGTCCGGAGCCGCGAGGACAGCTCTGACATCATTTCCCGCCAAGCCATCTGACACGGCATACGTCGTCCAGCCGCGCGCATCAAAGTGTGATAGTCCCCCACCCGCTGTGCCGAACCACAGGGCTCCATTGGGCATTACAGCCATGGACACTACCCAGTTCTCCGCGAGACCGTTGGCCGTGGTGAAGGTAGTCCATTTCCCGTCAGCAAAACGGGAAAGGCCTTGATCCGTGCCAAACCACAATTCCCCTTTGGCATCTGCGAGCATGGACTGGATACTATTGCTCACCAGCCCCTGAGCCGTGGTATAGGTTTGCCATTTGGTTCCATCGAAACGTGAGATGCCTTGATCGGTCCCAAACCATAAGGCGCCATCAGGAGTCGAGACGATGGATGCAACCAGCAGCCCTGCCAATCCATTGGCACTGGTATAAGTTTTCCAATTCTTCCCATCGAAGCGCGAAACGCCGCTGCGAGTACCGAACCATACGGCGCCATCCGCGGCCACAGCCACTGCTCTAACTTCGTTGTCCACCAGTCCATCAGCAGTAGTATAAGTCGTCCAGCGTGACCCGTCGAAGGAAGAGACGCCGGATCCCGTGCCAAACCACAAAATTCCACTGGGAGCGACTGCGATCGAGAAAACGGGCGAGCCCGCCAATCCGTCGGCGGTTGTATAAGTGCTCCAATTGCCTCCATCGAAACGCGAGGCGCCATCGCGCGTGCCGAACCATACTGCGCCATCAGATCCAACGGTGATCGCTGTAACCACATTACCCGCCAGACCATCAGCGGTTGTATAAGTCCTCCAGCCCTGTCCATCAAAATGCGAGGCGCCTCCGTCCGTGCCAAACCACAGACTCCCATCAGGGGCCACGGCGATGGCCCGCACCCGGTTGTCGGCCAGGCTGTCCGCGGCCCGGCGCGTATGCCAGCTGCTCCCATCGGAACGTGCCAAGCCACTGCTGGTACCAAACCACAGGCTGTTATCAGGAGCCACTGCAATGGCTCTGACCTCAGGCCCAGGCAGCCCGTCGGCAGTCCCATATGTTTTCCAGGCCTGCCCATCGAAGCGCGAGGCTCCGTAGGGTGTGCCGAACCAAAGAGCGCCGTCAGAAGCAACAGCGATGGCGTTGATCTCGTTGCTATTCAGCCCATTCACGCTGGCGGCAAATGTCGTCCAATTCCCGGCCATGAAGCGTGAGACTCCGCTGCCCCAGGTCCCGAACCAGATTGAGCCATCCGGGGTGGCGGCCAGGGATGTGATCACGTCGCCTGCCAACCCATCCGAGCTGTGAAAACTGGTCCAACCTTCACTCGTGAGATGCGAAGCCCCTTGGTTGGTTCCAAACCACAGCGTCTTATCGGCCCCCACAGCGATGGAGGTCACCGGGATCCCGGCCAAGCCATTGGCAATCGTGTAATTCGTCCAGCTGGCGCCATCGAAGCGCGAGACCCCGGTGCGTGTGCCGAACCATAAGGCAGCATCGGGCGCCACGGCAATTGCAGCCACTTGATTATCTATCAATCCGTCGGCTGTTGTGTAGGTCGTCCAAGTCTTCCCGTCAAAGCGCGAGGCGCCTTCGTCCGTGCCAAACCACAAGGCATTATCGGCAGCCACCGCGAGCGAGGTGACATGGTTACTCGCCAGGCCATGTTCCACTGTGTACTTGATGGTCCTGCCATCTGGTCTCCATTCCAGAACGCCGCCCGATCCGGCGCTCCATAAATTTCCAGAGCGATCAAAGGCCATGCTGCTCACCTGGTTCCCATTGGAGTAGGAGCTCCAGCCTGGACGGATCACCGGCGGCGAGGCGGCGGCCAGGACAGGAGCAGCTTCTGGCATCGTAGTGGGAGCCTCTGTCATCGTTGGTTGGGTGGATGTGGGCAGCGGGCGGGCTGTCCCTGACGACCCACAGCCATTTGTCGAGAAGAGCAGCACGGTACCCAGCAGCAAGAGTGTGATTCGTTTCATCGCTGAACTTTCCTTCTTGGAAGTCTTGTATCATTGCAGACTTCCTGTGTAGTTTGTTATTCTGTCGAGCGGAATTATTGATCGTTATCTGTCACAACTCACAACCGGCTGCATCCCCCACTCTGTCTGGCAGATTGGCCTGCCCGGATTGGAGGCCATCAACTCCTGTATCTGGGATGAGTTAGGAATGGATAACTGCGGATACGTATACGCAAGCACTTGGCGATACCACGACTGAACAAACAAGTCCTGCGAAACAAGTGTAATATCCGCTCTTTGATGGTTTGCATAACAGGCATACCAGAGAGAAAAGGTTGCTTCGTCCCCTCTTGCGATCACAATAGCGTTCTCCGGCACGGACATCATTACATCTTGTGCATACTGTTCTGCTGTCCGATCTGAGGATAGATCCATGGCGGGGATGCTCAAGATGGCGCGACCGCCAATGAGCGCAAGAATGGAAAGCAAAGTCAGCTGTCCCCAAAAACCTTTTTTGCGGGCTGCCTGCCCCGCAAGCCAGGCGCTGGACAACCCCATCCAAATTGAAAAGACCACCAAAACAGGCAGCAGATACACATACGAGTCAGGTGAATAGTAGAGAATGGAAAATGCAGAGTAAACCACAGCCGCCCAGCCAGTGATCATGTAAAGCAGTGTGGGTTTGAATAGTAGAAATATGGCAACAAAAACAAGCAAGATCCCCACGAGGCTCAACTGCTCAAGCAGGAATCGGCTCCAGACTTGAAAGCCCTTATACAAATACGCAATGCTCCAATCTTCCAAACGTCCGGCATACATTTGTCCCGTGACCAACCAGACGAACTGACCCCAATTAACGGCATTTCCCCAATTGACAGGCGCATGGGAACGTGCCCGAAAGGGGATAACCAGATAAATACATAGGCCAAGACAAAGGCCCGCCAGCCGACGGATCATTCGCCAGGGTTGATGCAAAAGGTAGGTCGTTTGAATCCCGCGTGTTTCCATGGCTGCGAATTTTCCGGGCGGTGGGTTGTTCATAAACATGAAAGGCAGCATAAAAAGGGTGGTCAAGTGATTCCCAATCCCCAAGCCAAGAACGATCCCTCCCGTAAGATCAACGATTGAACCTGAGCTGCGGGCCAGAAAAAAGAACAGGAGCAGTACAAAGAAAAGCCCGTTGAGAGCGTTGACTTCGGCAATGAGCGCCTGCGACCAAATCAGCGGAAAAACGCCGAATGACAAGCTCGCGATCAGCGCAGAAGAAATCCTGCCATTTTCCCCCAGAACGATCTGAAAGACAATAAAGGCGGCCAAAATCGTGCAGACCGCCGAGAGTACGTTGGCCCGAAAGGCCAGTGATCCAAATGGGATCTTCAAAAACCATGAAGCGATAATTAAGTAGGTCGGATAACCAGTGGGATGCGGCACCCCCCCTGTAACGACGGCCGTGATCAGATCGCCGCCGTCCGCCCCATTGTTTGCCCAGCTCAGGCCGGGAGCCAACGTGCGCCAATATAATATTCCCAGAAACAGGCTGACCAGATAAGGCGCGATCTTCTTGATGGATTTCCTCACTGGAGTAAATAGGATAAAAAAAATTGGGTGGAACAGGCATCCGCCTTGCTCCACCCAAAAACCTATCAGGATTTGTCAGCTAGGAAAACGCGCCCACATAGATAGGCATTGGCGTGCCGGATGGAATGGTGTATTTCCCATCCGAGCCTGCGGTCAAGTCAACCCAGGCCGTGCCGTTCCAGTAAGAGACAGTCTGCCCACTTGCAAGATCGGCATAAGTAAAAGTGATATCCGCGGCTGTATTCCCTGTACCAGTGAATTGCGCCAGGGTGCCCGGTACGGCGGTCTTCCCGGCAGGAGCAGAGATGCCAGCTGGCAATTCCGTCAAGGCAGCGCCGGTCACGCCCGCGGGAAGCGTCACGGTAAATTTTCCAACAGTTGCCGTCCCGCCCCCGGGTACCGCAGCGCCACCTACCACAGTTCCCGCCTGACGGGGGTTAGCCTGCAACCCAGCCTCGACCGGCGGCTGTGTGCCAGCATTGAGCTTACCGGCCCACGCCGTTCCGCTCAGACCAATCGCTACCAGAGCGGCCAACGCCACCAACCCCAAGACAATACGAAGCGTTTTACTCATGAGATTTTTCTCCTTTTTTGAATTTGTTATATCTTACAACAAGAACTAAAGAAATAATCCGAATTTTGTTCGGATTACGGTATCTTTTCAATAAAGCTGGGTGCAGGGGGTGTTTTGGGCGGGCTTTGCCCTCCCAAACACCCCACTTCCCCTTTCTTTTTTAGAAGATACGGATTACGGCTGAAATTCAACCTGGACATGGAAATCTTCCATTAAGTCTGTCTCAAAGAGCAGATTTTGTCCATCTTGAACTGCCTGGGGACTGGCGGATAATACCCTGGCGCCGTTCGGCAAATGCAAGCGGAATGTGACCGGCGCAGAAAGGATGCCCGGCTGCTTCTGGATCTTGAGCTGATAAATATAATCATGTGACCCTGGATTCTGCATAAGAATGCCAGCTGGCAACTGAAATTGGAAACTGGTACCCAGGCTTTGTTCCATTGGAACAACCATCAAGGTACCAAACCCCTGCAGCCCATGCAATTGCTCCGTCAAAACGTCTATCCGCGCTGGCACATTTTGATCCAGCATGACCATCTCATTACGCGTCACCTGGTGTGGCGTCCCTCCGGTCAATTGCGTTCCCGCAGGCAGATAAACGCGCAGGTAATTGTAGTAGCAGCGATTGATGGGATACCAGTAAGCCAGGCTGGTCCGGTCAAGTCCTTTTGGCCACTGATCACACGGGCCGCCTGGGCCAACCGCATGGTTGGTATACGAGACAACTAAGTTCGAGGACGGATGGCCTGGATCGGTCAGGTTGACATCATAATCGATGCGACGGTCAACAACGGCATTGGTTTTGTTATAGCCCACATTCGATTCGACCAGCATCAGAAAATCACCGTCATTACTTTGCACCGCTCCATCCCAGCCCCGCGCAGCGAGCAAGCCAGACAGGGTTGGGTTATCCAACTGGGCCAGAATATGGTGTCCGTCAAGGTCGCCCAACATCGCTTTCAGCATTTGTGCCCAGGATATGCCCTTGCCCGCTAAGACGCGCCCCAATATCGCGGATGCCATATCTTTCATAAAGGCCTTACGATACCAATCCGGATCACGATATTGCGGCGGAGGCGGTATTTTTTCGGACCTCATGACCTGCCTCACGTTTTGGGCTGTGATGGTGATGTTGAGATCACTGACAAAGACCGGCCCGGTCACGGACAGTAGAGTCTCCAGAACGTGCTGATCGATGGCGATGACCCCATTTACGGAATACGAATTGGTGTAGGCGTACAAATACTCAGCCCACTGGACGGCAGTTGGGTAATCCACAAACCAATTGGAATCTCGAAATACCAGTACAGGGATGTTCATGAAACTCTGCAGCTGCCAGGGTGCCACCGGATAAGGCTTGCTGATATCGTCCACAGCATAGGAGTCCACGATGCTGTAATTGAGCAAGTTTCCCTTCCAGACTACTACCTTCGCAACCGAGGTGATGAACCCGCCGGTCGGCCGCAATTCATCTTCATTTTGGATCAAAATGAGGTACGTTTTTGGCCCATTACTGCCGCCGCCCAGCACATCCGGCGCGGCCAGCGCCAGGGATAAGGCTTCATCCAGCGCGGCTAGGTAAGGGTCAGTGCGCGTGACCAACGACTGAGTTTTGGTAGACAAGCGCTCCGTTTGGATGCTCTGACGAGCCTGCATGGCTTTGTGTAAAGTGGACTGTGCCCCCAGCAGGGAGGGCTGCGCATCCAGCAGGCTCTGGGTCAATTCAGTCACCTTGATGTCCTGGCCGTTTTGCTGGATCGCATTCCAGATTGGTAACCCAACCTCCAGGGTTTGACGGGCCGAATCGGTCAAATTGTAGGCCATTTCCAACAGGTCTCCCGCATACTGGAGATCCCCGCCGTAAACTGGAAGCCAGCCCAAGCGCTCCGTCAGCCACAGCCAGGGAGAAACTTGTGCTTGAAGTGCCCCAATATCCTGATGGGTTTTGTCCAGCAGTGGGCCAACCTGGTTAAGGGTATTAACATCCAAGGAGGCTGGTTTTATCCCCTCGAGCTGACCCATATCCCCTTTAACTGCAGCTGCCAATTGGTAGATCTGCCAGCCCTTGAAGGCCGCGAAAATCAAAGCAAACAAAAGCGCGCCCAAAGCCACGTATATCCCCCAGCGGCTGATTCCAGTTTTCAGGCCAGTTTTCAAACCAGACGAACCCGGGTTTTGACGAGGGTTCCTCGACGTGCCCGACAAACTGGCGCTGTTCCCGTCCAGGATAGGCGAAGGCTTCCCCAAAGACAGACTGAGATGATTCTCCCGATGGAAGAACAGTTCGGACAAATCCTGCAGCCCATTGCGATGCCAATCGCTGAGGGTGCTGTTGGCTGCCCAATCCAGCTGTTCTCCCACCAACCGGTAAGGTGCAACCTGCTCCGGCCTGAGGTATGGCTCAGCCTGACCGTAAACAAACAACAAAATAGCCCCGTCAATACGCCCCCAGGCCTCTCGCAGGGTACGCGGAGCTTTGCCCCCAAATAACAAAGGCGCAAAATAATCGGCTGCCAAAATCCCGAACCGCCCCCAGCGGGTATCCAAACGCTTGCCGGCATGCGGCGGCGTGGCCGGCATCATTTGCCGAAAGAGCAAACTCAGAGTCAATAACAGCTGCGAGCCGGGGCTTTTATCGGCCAGCCTGGGATCGTGCTCGACCGCATCTTGTACCGTCAGGCTATTGGCCCACGGATGCTTATCCAACTGCTCCGGC
>JAKAMM010000059.1 GCA_021812905.1 Chloroflexota bacterium
GGCGCTGATCAGGCGGCTGCCAATTGCCAACATTGGATCACTGTCTTTCGCAGAGGCAATCAAGGATGGCAGGCGATTGGATGGCATCAAAACATAACCAGAGCTGCGTAGATCCACAGAACCCAAAGCGCGCCAACGTGAGTGCTGGCCGGTCATCGCCGCCCAGGCTTGCACGACTCCCTCGGCGGTATTAGGTGGAAGAAATAATCGAACACGCAGCCCTTTTGGCGATGCAATCCACTCAATCACAGCAGGATATGGAAGCTGCCCGATCCAACTCATTACCTGAGCACGCAAATCATCCAGTGCGTGGGGGGCAAAGAGCAATTCCCAACCCTGCCATTGCCCATTACACAAAGGACAATCTTTTGGGTTCGACGCAAACTCGTATCCGCATTTCATACAGATCATCGCGGTACTCCTGTTGCGCCCAATTGCTTCCAGAATTGGATCCACGTAGAAGGGATCGAGACTAACACAGGGAACAACGCACCTCGTCCACCAGAAGGCGCGGCGAGGAATACACGCGGTGGTAATCGTGATGTGATTTCTGTATTCCTGCGCGCTTCACTTTCTGGAATGCCGAGAGACCGATAGAAGGCAAAGGCCTCATCCGGTCCAAGCCGGCCAATGAATGAAGTCGATGCAAGGCTCAATGAAGTTGGGTTCTTCATCAGGTTAGGAGGTAGGTGGGTAATAAGCGTCACACCGACTCCGCGCTTACGCGCTCGCCGTCCCAGTTCATCCAACAAATCGGTGAACGGGCCGCTGCGCAACAACCGCCAGCCTTCATCGATGAAGATGTCCATAGGCTGTTTGCCAATCGTGACTGCGTGATATAGGAACCAGGCCAGGACCGAATGCACAATGGCGCGGTTCTCTTCACGTAATGAAGACAGATCGAAGTTCCACCATTGACCTGCAGGGAAATGAGGAGATAACAAGGCTTTGGGTCTATCGAAGAAACCTTCAAATAACCCACCGCGCATGAAGGGTCGCAATAATGCCAACGGCATGGCTGCTTCGGGTGCATTGATCGTTCCCAGTGTTTCAACGAACTCTGCAATGGACATCGGGCCGGGCCTGCGTTCCCATCTTCTTTTCACTGCTTCATGCAAGGCTGCCTGCACGCCGGGAGAAAGAACAGACTCACCAGCAAGTGCCGCAATAAGAAATCTCGTTGCCAACAATAACTCTGCCGGATTCTCTCCTTGGAAGGGATGGATGAGGCACGTATCTTTGTCTTCTGGAATGCCAGCCGGCACGACTTTCCCTCCAACCGCTTCACACAGTTTATTATTCTCACCTTCTGGATCAATGGAGATCACTGTGCGTCCCTGCAATAACCGTTGCAGCATGATCCAACGCAGGAGGCTGGTCTTGCCCGCACCTGGTTCACCCAGGATCAAAGTAGTTGCATGTGGCGGAGGTGAGACGGCGGGATCGAGGCCCTTGGTAAAAGAAAAATGCACATCACGTCCATCTCTTGCATGGGTACCGATCCAGACTGAATCTTCCGCCGGCAACACTTGGCGTGACGGGACAGGCAACAATGGAAGTGTTTCTTCCAGAAAAAGAGTAGGTTCATCCAAGCCGGGAAACAATTTGCCCCCGGGTTGGAAATGATGCAGGGCACGTTCTGCAATATAGAAGAGCCTTTGTGCGGTAAGTCCACGAGCGCGTAAATTTGATTCGATCACTCGTCGTGCCGCTTCAGCTTCCTCAAAGCGATTGCGTTCAACAAAGAGTGCGGTCATTAGTGCAATTTGAAAGGCAGGCTTGCCGAAGGTGAGTTCAGACTCAGCCGCGTCCATCGCATGATCCGCGGAACGTTCTGCCATCGAAGGTCGGCGACCAGTCTTTTCAGCCAGCGCCATCATGAAGCCTTCGAAGAGTGTGCGTCGCGCCCGCAACGAACCGCGCAATACATCGGGTGGCTCCCGGCGTATGGTCAATGAGTAAATTACTGGCAAGTTGGGATAGAAGACATCTGCGGTGAGTCTTGACCAGGGGTGATCTGCCATACCTGGTACGCCGCTGCCACGCGCGGAAAGAGGCAGTAGGTAGCCACCTGGAAAGAGCAGGTGATCTTCCAATACTTCCACGGCTTCAGAAGCAATGGATGCGGCAAATTGATCTTGTAGTTCAGGCATGGGTGCATGATATAAAAAAATACGGATGGGTGATCCGTCCGTGTCGGTAAGAAAACATTTAAAAGCGAATCATCCAGTTTCAATTTTGGAATTGAGACTGTGAGCCAGGTCTGTCCCCTTCCTCTACAAAAGAAATAAAGAATACTGGTTTTACGAATATGCTTATTTGGATTATAATACAAGCATGTTTGTAAAAAGTGCAGAAAACCCAATTGAAATTATTCGAAGCATTCTGGCAAACCAGAATGGAATCCTATTCACCTCTGACCTGCTCAAACATGGAATTCCGAGAACTTATCTTTCCATCATGGAAAAGAATGGTGAGATTGAGCGGGTTTCCAGGGGAGTTTATTCAGTCCCCGGGAAGATCATGGATGAGATGGTTGGGATTCAGGCGAGATACAAGCGAGCGATCTTCTCCCACGAAACAGCAGCATACCTTCTGGATCTGACCGACCGGACGCCGCTTTTTTATTCTGTGACCGTCCCGGCTGGATATAATGCGACCTCCCTGAAAGCAGGTGGAGCTAGGGTGTATTTTGTAAATCGCGGTCTATATCCATTGGGATCGATCATCGCAAAATCGCCTCACGGGAACGAGATTATGATCTTTAATCTTGAAAGAACGATCTGTGATTTATTGCGGAACAGAAACCAGATCGATGTTCAACAGATCAACGCATCACTGAAGCGCTATGTCGGGAAAGAAGATAGAAATTTGGATTTGCTCTATAACTATGCAAAGAAATTCGGCATTCAAAAAATCATCAGGGAATATATTGAGGTACTTCTATGAGTAAGGCAATGCAGTTAAAGGATCAAATAAAAAACATTGCATTTAAAAACCACGTGCCGGCTCAAGCTGTCCTGCAGAACTTCATGCTTGAACGTTTATTGGAACGGATTTCAATTTCAAAATACAAGGATAAGGTTGTACTTAAGGGTGGAATGCTGATTGCTGCAATGGTTGGGATCGGCAGCAGAACAACAATGGACATGGATGCAACCTTGCGGGGATACCCTCTTTCAGAAGAAACGATCCGGGCTGCATTCGCGGAAATTTGTGCCATCCAGTTGGAAGATGAAGTAACACTGGCATTGAACCAGGTCACACCCATCCGGGATCAGGATGAATATGGCGGGTACAGGGTCTCCATAATTGCAACATACGAAACAATTAATACGCCTTTGAAGATCGATGTCACCACCGGCGATATTATTACACCGGAAGCCATCCGCTATAGTCTTTATTCAAATTTTGAAAACAAGCGGATCGAGATCTGGGCCTATAACAGTGAAACAATCCTAGCGGAAAAAGTGGAGACCATCCTGCGGAGAAGTGTGCTCAATACCCGCCCAAGGGATTTTTACGATGTATACATTCTGATAAAAACCCTGCGCCCTGCAATCCACAAGAAAGTCTTTAGAACCGCACTGAACGCCACCTCTGAAAAAAGGGGCTCGCTTGCCGCCCTGCAAGACAAGGAAAAAATATTACGTACCATCCAATCTGATGCAATCATACGGCAACGATGGGAGCGGTATTGCAAGGATAATTATTACGCAAAGGGGATCAACTTTGACGATGTTATGGAAATATTGATCGATATCATCTAATAAGGTTGCTCGTGCTGGAAGTTTTTCATCCACTCAGATTTGGATTAAGCACCCAGCGGAATAATGAACCAATAGCTCTCTGATCCAGATAACGAACACGCAATCCAAAGCCAGCACATAACCCACTCAAGCCCTCCCACCAGGCCAGGCCTTCATTGCCCGGTAACACAAATTCCAAGACCGTGCGACGAACAAAAGGCAGAGAGTATTCCTGAACACCCAGCAATAATCCCTGATGCAGAATATCCAATCCTTCAACCCCAGGTGTTTTCCATTGCTGTACTTGATTCTGAAAGGCTAGGCGTGGTTCGGGGTCCGGCCAGAATAACTGCATGAGTCTGAGAGTCCAACTAGGTTGCATCGAAGATAATATCGCCTGATAAGCCTCCTGCGGTCTTACTTCTGGTCGATCTGGATCTGCGTACACTTCGGCAAACAAACGCCTTGTGTCATCTTCGCCAATTAGGGCTGCATGTGCGCCGACCTGGATAAAACCCTTTGACAATACAAAGGTGCGCGTCGAACCAATTGTTTGCTCGGTCACTACATCATCCCCTTGAAAATGGATTCAGGAATATTCAGATCCGTTGCCCGAAAGCCAGGTCGCATGGGACGATTGCCAGTGGGTAATAATCCTTTGCCCTGCTCAAATTTAAATAAGGGAGAGAAGGATGGACGCGCGGCTGTGCGTTCCACGATGGTGGAGACCTCCACAATCTCACGCACGATCTGTCCATGCTGTGGGTTGCGCTCGATATATACGGCAGCGGTGATTGCTTCTGCAAACGATTGGGCAATCTGAATCTCGGACATGCGCGCCGCGTCTGGATGAGCCTGCACTACTTGTAGAAAACGCGGCCAGACATGTTCGGCGCTGGTGGCATGAATGGTAAAAGCGGAATGCCCATGTCCTGTTGCAGCTGCACGAATGAGTTCCCAGGCCTCCGCCCCACGCGCCTCGCCAATCACCACGCCGTGCGGACGCGAACGCAAAGCAGAACGAATCAGGTCATACATGGTGACCGGCGGCGGGCCGCCGCGAATTTCAGGACGTGTCACGGTGTAAATGATATTGCCTGTGTCGCTCTTTCCATCTCCATTCCAACCATTCAGGATAATCTCATTACTATCCTCAACAATGAACAAACGAATGGCACCGCGCGGGTAATAGTCCAGCATTTCCTGTAATATTCTTTGACCGACAAAGGTCTTGCCCGAACCTGTTGTGCCTGCAATCACCAATGTACCGCCATGCACCATGACACTCAACAAGTAGTTCGCGGCTTCAGGTGTGAGAATGCCATTGCCACGCGGGAAATCTTTTGGATCAAATTTGGGACGCGGTACGGGCGGGAGTCTATTTTGGCAAAGTAGTGCGAGACTCCCTTGTGTGAGATCGGATGCTGTTCGGTAATTCGAGATACGCAACGTGATCGTATCGCCATAAGGCGAAGCAGGCGGCATGATGTAATTGATACGCACACCTTTTCGGCGAACGGTTCCATCCACAAGCGGGACCATGACCTGCAACATGGCATCGGCAATAGGGTAATCTGGCGTCGGCGCGCGCTGCCCGGCCCGGTCGATCATGACCCGCAAGGCATCGCCAATTCCATCCGGCGCTCGACCTGCATATTCCCAGCCATTGGTGGTCGTGTACACATGGATATGTCCGAGGTTGATGGCGATGTCTTCGATATCGGAACGTGCAATCAGTTCGAGCAAGGGACCCATACCGGATAAATCGCCGATCAAACGCAGAATATATTCCTGCGGCAGCGCAACGCCAGCATCGACTGCCCGCGAACTCACTTCTTCAAAGGCCTTGCGTGCTAAGGCTTCAATTTCAATGGATGTCATGTTGCGCTGTAGCGATTCAATTGCCTTCTTCGCGCGTCCTTCTTCAGCCAGAATATTCCACCAGTGTTCCATCTCATCGGATGAACGCGCATCGCTAACGGGCTTTAGTGTCTTGCCAGTGATATCAAACATGGTTATTTCCCGAACCAGCCGCGCTTTTTGGTTACATTAGGCAATAGGCCAATGCGTGATGCGCCTTCGCGAACGGCAGGAACGAAATGCGCGGCAAATCCCAAAAGTGAATCCACGAACGGTCCAAGTTCCTCCAGCTTCTCTTTCTTGTATCTCCAGACCAGGATGTCATCGCGACGGTCCGAATTCACAGCCTGTGCGGCCAGGCGCGGATCAACAATAGGCAGAATTCCATTCGGGATCAATGCCAGTTCGATCTTGTCTTCGCTCAATGCCTGCTGCAACATCTTATGCGCCGACTTGAAACCATCACCCACCACCTGGTTGTAGCAGAGCTTGACACGACTGCCGACAAATTCTTGTGCGCTGCCTTTGCCAACCGCACTCGCCAATGAATTGATCATGCGTGCGATCCAACGGCGTGTCTCTGCCAGGTCCGGAATCTCGGGCTTGATAACGATGGCAATGCCCTCGGCGGCTTTCAGCGCGGCGCGATGCACAACGTGGGCTGGATTGATACCCACATCCATGATGACCACACCACCCGCGGCGACACCTGCTTCATACAAACCCTGAATTACCTCCGCGACTTTTGCTTCCTGTTGCAAGACTTCATCTCCGAGATCATCGGTGATCAAACCGGGCAAGACGCGCAAGGTCGGTAAATTTTCCAATGGGGTAAACGCATTAAGATAGGCTGCACCTGATGCTACATCGCTCATCACGCCTTTATTAGCCTTCGCAATCTCGCGCCGAAGCAATCCAATCATCGTGGTATTCACACGTTCCATCCTCATGTGATATTGCAGTGCGCCAGCGTTGCCATCGGCATCCACCAAATAGGTAGTAATGCCTGATAACGCAAGAGCCACTGCAAGATTGACGGCCACCGTGGTCTTACCCGTTCCACCTTTTGGGGACGTGATCGCAATCTTACGAACTGCCATGCCGGACTGAATGCGCGCTGACATATCACTGCCAAGTACGGCTCTTCGATATTGATCATCTGCTGCCAGATTGCCGGCATCGGCCCTTCTCATTTCCTCAAAGAGTTTATTGATATCCACATCCGAAGGCGGATAGGCAAGGGCTGGCACGCCCACACCGTTTGCCCATGACGACATTCCATCCCCAACGCCTGCGATGACAAAGATCAACTTGCCGCGCTCGGCGGCTTTGACCAGACTCTCCGGGGAGACGGAGGATTCAGGGGAGACCACAATCAATGCGCGAAAATCGAACAGGTCAATGTGTTGCGGGGTAAAGGCTGCGATTTGTGCAATCACAGAATGCCCCTGTTCCGCCAGTTGCATATTCAAGCGGGAGGTAACAGTACCCGCACCAAGCAATAGAACTTGCATTATTGACCCCCATGCAGAACTTTTTCGCGATCTGATTTGAACAGATCCTCAAGGTCCCAATAGGTGAATCCGGCAGTGGGTGTTTCATCACCGCGCGCCATGAGCGATACCACCAAACGATCACCCTGTTGAAGTGCAAGTGAAAGAACTTCACGGCTTGCATTCGGCACGAGCAGGATTAACATTTGCGGCTGGTCAATCGTGGTAAGCGATGAGTCGGAGCTGCTTGTAGCAGTCGAGTCTGTTTGAGGAGGCAGGCCCTGCACGGAGATCACGCGCACACCCATCGGGAATAAATCCTTGGCAAGCGGCGGCAATGCGCGACTCAAAGCGCTTGCCTGCGCAACTTCCTGTGGCCCTGGAGTTGAAGTGGGTTGTATTCCGTTGATGATGAGTTCCGGCATGGCTGTTGGTGTGCTCATCTGTTGCGGGCGGCTGCTAATCACCACAGTTACGCCCACCAGGTCGCCAGGAAGAAAAGCTTGTGCATCAGGCGCCACCAGGTTCATCGCATCCAACGGCAGGGGGAACAAACTATACCCGGGATATTTCGCAAGCACTGCGGAGAGGCGTGTACCTTCCGCAACTTGCGCAACAATCGCCGAACGAAAGACGGGTTGCCCGTTGAAGATCGGTTGTGCCACCACACCACCAACAATCCCTGTGACTTCATCACCCGGAATATACAGGCTGGCATTGTCATCCTGAAAGACTGTCTTGATGGCCAGATCATCCGGAGTGATAACGTCCCCGATATTGAGATCATGGGTCGCGGATAGGACTGAAATCGTGGGTGGTTTTTGCGCCGCGCCCAAAGCATTCAAGGCAATGAAGGCGACAAGGAAAATTCCAACCGACACACCCAGTACCACAAGGTTCACGCCGGTCGAGGCGATTCGTTTAAGCATTTTGTTTTCTCCAATCGTTGGGTTTCCAGGGCAGACTGCTCTGGTTAAATGCCTGCAAAAGGGCAGGTGTTTGTTCAATCACTTCTTCGAGACTTTCCAGAGATTGACGCATCAGCCCATACAGGACCATCACTACAAAGTCTGTTCGCAAATGATTCGACTTGAATAACTGGTGATGAGCCTGTGCGATGGTTCGAGCTACATCCATCACATCTGCATTGGTCAGGGCTTCTGCCGACATGCGTGGCATGTCAGGGAAACATTGTTGAATCAAGTCGGCTAATTCATTTTGGATGTGCTGTGGGAAATCCGGCTCTGTCGAGGAAGACTCTGTAACGGGCAGTGTAGGTGGATTAAGCAGATCTGCAACGCAAGTTTCTGGATTGACTCTCAATTGCTCCACTGCGCGCGGCAAACGCTTGAGACCGGCTTGAATGGCTTCCGCCAATCTTTCCTGCGCTTGTTCAGGTAGAGCTGCAACTGCTTCCACATTACGCAGGGATACATGCTCGCGCAACCCGACTGGTAAGGTTTCCAGCAGGCGCTGCCATCGTTCCCGTTTGGACTGGTATGTCTCGCTCATGGGTGTGAATATACATTTGCTCATCCCACGGTGGGGTGGGTGTGTCGCTAACTGTATCGGCAGTT
>JAKAMM010000060.1 GCA_021812905.1 Chloroflexota bacterium
AGCCGTCGTGAGTTTCTCATTGTTCAAACTCGTTCCATTGGTGGAGTTCAAATCCTCGATCCACCATTGTCTGTGGTGATGGCTGAGTTTGGCGTGGTGTGCGGAAACCGTGGCATCGTCAAGCGAGACATCGCAGACGGGTTCGCGCCCCAGAATGATTTCAGATTGGGAAAATATTTTGGACACGGTGGTGCCTTTCTTCATTTGGACCTCGAGGCGGATGGCCGGTATTCTATGGGGCGCGGCCTGTTGGCCGGTCCGCTTCAGGTCTTGCCAGATGGTCCACAATGTCAGCCCCAGGAAAACGTATAAGGCCAGGATCAGCAGGATACGCAAGCCCAGCACGATCGGAGCGCTCATTTTTTCTTTTTCTTGGTGGGAGGCAGGATATGGTTCATCGCAGTCGGACGATCTGTGCCCGCTTTGTTGAGCGGCGATGTGCTCGCCAGATCGGGGCGGGGAGGTGGATTGTCCTGTCCAAAAATCAGCGCCATTCCGGCCAGCGAGATCACGTCGCCGGGGTAGAGCACGCTTTGGTTGGCGCGCTGCCCGTTGACAAAAGTGCCACCGGTGGAATTGAGATCGAAAATTACTAAGCGGCCTTTGATGGCGCGTAATTGGGCGTGATTGCGCGAAACGCGCGGATCGTCGATCACAAGGGTGTTGTCGAGCCGCCGTCCGATGTTGACCACCGCTTGTCGAAGAGGGAATACCTTAACGCCTTCAATGATCAGGAAAGCGTTTTCCGGGATAGCATCATTATCTTCGGTTTTGTTCCCTGGCCCGATTTGCATGTTGTTTGTTTCTTCCATTGTGCTGATCCTATGAGATGCAATCACGTTGAATTCTTCGGGCTGCAGCCTCGGATCTTCGGCCAGGGTGATCACAGGCGGCGAACTGAAACGTAAACCCTTTTCAAGTCCCAGGGCTTTCAGGATTTCCACCAGCGTTTCAAAAAGGCGCAAGTCTTGCCAGTGCGCGATCGAAGCAGGATTTACTACGATGGTGAAGACATGTGGCGCAAGCCGCACTTCATCTTCTTGAACAAGCAGGTTGGCTTGCATCGCCGCAGACAATTTTTGAACGATCAGGTCTTCTTTTTTTTGTCCCGCCAGGGCGTTGACGAGACGGACTTCGATCAATGCCTGGAGACGGGCTTCCAGTTCTTCTAGATTCATTTTTGAATATCAATCTCTGTTGGATTATTATAGAGGCGAGAGAATATTTCTGCAAGCCTGGTTTATGCAAGATGTATGGCCTTCTCAAAATCAGGAAACGAACCGCATAGCACGCCAAGAGCGCGAAGACTTCTTTTTTTCTTAGAGAGCGTTTCATAAGTCAAAAAATAGCCACAGATAAACGCGGATGAACACCGATACGAGATAAAAGCATGGTCAAAAAGCCTTTGAAATCCTTTTTATCTGTGTTCATCTGTCGTCTCGCACCCCGTTCGGGCCGGGAGCCCGCCGGGGCGAGACGGCCGGCGGGCCGCCGTTGTTCGCGGCGCGAACGGTGTGGCTAAAAAGCAATTTCAAAACACTCTCGTAGTGTACTTTGCGCTCTGCACGGTGAAAAAATGACAAAAGCCATAAATTTAAGACGCCTGATTAACCGTCGGCTCTCTCACATTCTCTTCATAAGGTTTGTCCGCAATTCGGGCATCTCGCCTCGTTGGGCTTCACAACAAATCCGCAGTTGGGGCATGTGCCGGGTTGCGATTTTCCCAGCGGCGCGCCGCAGGCAATGCAGGCTCCTTCGCCGACCAGGTTGGCCGTTCCGCAATACTCACACGTCAGACGGCCAAGCCTTTCAGAAAGTTCGTGGCTGGCACCGACTGCCTGGGCGGCCTGCGTTATCACCTGCCAGATGCGCTCATGCAATTGCAGATTCTCGACATCCTGTGCGAGGTCATCCAGGCGGTTGATGAGGCTGAATGGATTGCGCAAAGCGCTAACCGCAGTCCAGCCGAGAGATGCGGCCACGCCAAGCCATTCCTGTTCCCCGAGTTGAATGAGCACGCCATCCGGCGCTTTTTGGATGGTCACCGTCAGCGCAGTCTGGCCCCCGGATGGCGCGCCCGGCCGACTTCCAATTTGAACCGCAAGATTATCGGCTTGTCCCAATATTTGCGCACGCAGATTACCGCGATCAAATTCTGCCAATAGCGCCTGGGCGACATCCGCTGGTTTGAGATTTCCGTGGAAAATTCGTCGATCCATATTTTCGATTATAATCGCGAAACGATTTCCCTTTAGGATATATTACGATAATGAAGCGTCTTTGGTTTCGACTCACTTTGTGGATATTGTTTGCCGCGTCTCTTCTCGGACTTTTGCTGGCCGCGCCGATCCGTGCCTCTGTCCATGCCCAAGCCGTTGCCACTGGCACTGATACGCCGGGCGGGCCTCAGCCTTTTATTACAGTTAATGTTGTTGGCGAACCTGCCATCAATGTCCGCACAGGACCCAATACAGCGGATTATCCGATCATCGGCCAGCTCCCAATTGGCGCAACAGCTCCAGCGTTAGCCAAATCTCCACAATCGACCTGGATTCAAATTTCATATCCATCCGGGCCGGGCGGCGTTGGCTGGGTGTACGCCGCAAATGTGTCTCTCTCAGCAGGTTTTCTTCCGATGGTTGAGCCTCCACCAACGGCCACGCCGCTCGCGACGCAAACCATTGACCCAACGCTGGCGGCGGCTTTCATCGTTCAACCCACCTCAACTCGCCTGCCGACTTTTACTCCTTCGGTTCCGCTGGTTGTTCCCACTTTTTCTACAGCAGATTCTCAGTCGGGTGGTTTTCCAATGGGAATGGTTATTGTGGCGAGCGCCCTGGTTGGTGCACTCGTTTTTTCGATCTCTCTCTTTGGCCGCCGCTAATGCAGGCTCGTAAGTTTACGTTTCTCTCCATCTTATTGGCAGGAGGGTTGCTTCTGGCTTTGTATATTCCGCCTCCGGCTCCCGCTCTGGCGCAACAGTCAACTGGTTCGATTCCTACGGTAACCGGAACTCCCAGCGGGCCAATGGTTTCGGTTGACCCGAGCTTACAACAGATTGATGTATACGCTGGTCCCAGTAGTTTTAATTATCCGGCCATCGGTGTGCTGTTGACGGGCGTGAAAGTACCTGCGCTCGGCCGCGCTCGCGACGACGCCAACTGGATCATGATCCGTTACGAGGGCGTGCCAAATTCAATCGGGTGGGTGTATGCTTTGTACGTTTCCTTGATAGGCGGCGCGGAAGGTTCGGCCATCCTGCCTCTTGTAGATTCTCCACCCACGCCGACGCCTGCCATGACTCCCACAATAAACCCAACGCTCGCGGCGGCATTTATTATCCCCCAGGCTGCCACGCGCCTCCCGACTTACACAGCTCCGGCGCCACTAGCCATTCCCGCTTTTGCAGTCCAGACGCAACATCCCAGCCGTATTCCAGTCGGTTTGTTGATCTTTGGATTTCTGTTTATTGGGGCAATGGGGATTGTTATTTCGTTTCTTCGTGGAAGATAAAATTAACCTCTCGCAAAAGTAATGCGTCACTGTTTTTCCGTCCGCTAATCTGCGCGAATTCTAAAGGCCAATTTATGATGATCAGTGAAAATTAGCGGACAAAGGCTTGAAAACAGGAATGAATTTACGACTTTCGCGCGATGTCTAAAAAACCGAACTCAATTGAGTCCGGTTGATTTTATCTTGTAGAGATTAGTTATTGCAGGAGCAGGAGCCGCCGCAAGCACAACCCTCTTCGCCGTGTTCGTGTCCCTGCGAGTTTGCGTTCGGACTGTCCACCACAAATCCGGCGCCGCGTTCGGGGTCGTTCACGAAATCAATTTTCGCGCCGCGCAGATAATCCATGGAGGTCTCATCTACAACGACTTTAACGCCGCCAGATTCGAAAGTGGTGTCTGCATCACGGAAGTTATTGTCGAGAGCCATGCCAAAATTCACGCTGCAGCATCCGCCGCCTGCGACGAAAACGCGCAAAGCAAAACCTTCGAGTTTGCGTTCCGAAAGAATATCGTTCACTGCTTTGGAAGCAGCCGACGTTAACTTAATGGTCTGAACATCAATTTCCTGTAACATTGATTCTCCTTGTACGGATAAGCCGAGCGAATTTGACCTATCTTATCAAAATAAGGTTTAACTGTCAACGATAGCGGCATTTCCTGTTTTCTTGACACAAACCCCATGCGCCTGTAAAATCCGTCTGCTTTCAATCAAGGGCGCAAGCCCTATTTTATTTCAGCTCGGGAGGAATCACCCCACATGTACGCTATGCAAGGACTTACTTCACTGGAAGTCATCGCGATTTGGGTCGTGTTCGGCATTGCCATCGTCGGCCTTTTGTACGCGGTCTTCCTCCGTTCCCAAATCCTGAAAGAGGACATGGGCACGCCCAAGATGCAGGAAGTCTGGGGCGCGATCAAGGATGGCGCGGACGCTTATCTTCGCAAGCAATTGCGCTCCATTCTGCCTTTGATCGGTATCCTGACGGTGGCGCTTTTCTTCTCCGTCTACATCGTTCCGCCATCGCCAGAGGCTTTGGAGCGCTTCAGCACCATGACATCGGATCAAGTCCGGTTGATCATTGGCATTGCGCGTGCGTTGGCTTTTATCATGGGTGCCGGCTTTTCACTGACGGTTGGGCAAATCGGCATGCGTATGGCTGTGCAGGCTAACGTTCGCGTTGCATCTGCATCCAAACGATCTTTTGCTGACGCGCTTCGCATTGCCTATCGTGCTGGTACCATCACTGGAATGTTGACTGATGGCTTGGGTCTGCTCGGTGGAACCGTGATCTTCATCCTACTCGGTATTGCCGCTCCAGATGCTTTGCTCGGCTTCGGTTTTGGTGGCACACTCCTGGCCTTATTTATGCGCGTTGGCGGCGGTATCTTCACGAAGGCGGCTGACGTCGGCGCGGATCTGGTCGGTAAAGTGGAAGCCGGCATCCCTGAGGATGATCCGAGAAATCCGGCTGTGATCGCGGACCTGGTCGGTGACAATGTCGGCGACTGCGCTGGTATGGCCGCCGACATTTTTGAATCCTACGAAGTCACGATCGTGGCCGGACTTATTCTGGGTCTGGCGCTCTGGCATCTGACCGGCCGCCTCGAATGGATCATCTTCCCGTTGATGGTACGTGGTATTGGCGTGCTGTCTTCGATCATCGGCACTTACGTTGTGCGTGGTGGCCCTGGTAAAGGCGGCGATGCCATGGCTGCTATTTTCCGCGGCTTCCTTTCTTCTGCGGCCATTTCTGTTGTTCTGTTCTTCATCACTGGTTTCATCTACCTGAATGGCCCAGAGATGACTCAGTGGGGAGGTTGGTGGCGCACACCTGCTGCTGTAGGCGTGGGCGTTTTGCTCGCCATTCTCATTGATCGTTTGACTGAATACTTTACGGGCACGGAAGCTTCACCTGTCAACGATATCAAGAAAGCGGCGGATACCGGCCCGGCGACTTTGATTTTGCAAGGCATCTCTGTCGGTTTCGAGTCGTCTGTTTGGTCGGTGTTGGTGATCGCCATGACCATTGTTGCTTCCATCTTCATTTTCGGAAGCATCCCTGGCGTGGATGGCGCCAACAAAGTCACGTTCATTCTCTATGGCGTCGCGATGACCGGTATCGGTATGCTGACATTGACCGGCAACAACGTTGCAATGGACTCCTTCGGCCCAATTTCTGACAATGCCAACGGTATCGGCGAGATGGCCTGGCACGGCATGGAAGATAAGAAGACCAAAGCCGCCCAGCAGATCATGGCCGACCTGGATGCCGTTGGTAACACCACCAAGGCGATTACCAAAGGCGTTGCGATTGGTTCTGCAGTGATTGCAGCGGTTGCGTTGTTCGGCTCCTTCCTCGTGGATGTAAGCCGCGCTCAAGCCAGCGCTGGAGTAGCCGAAGCGAATCGCATTGGCGCTCTTGGTATCCGTGTGGATATTCCCCAAGTCTTTGTCGGTATGCTCATTGGCGGCGCCTTGCCGTGGCTGTTCTCCTCGTTCGCGATCCAGGCTGTTTCTCGAGCCGCCTCCCTGATCGTACTGGAAGTCCGCCGTCAGTTCAAATTGGGCGTGTTGGAAGGCAAGGTTGCGCCCGACTACCGCCAGGCCGTTGAAATTTCGACGACTGCCGCGCAGAAGGAATTAGTCTCGCTGGCATTGCTCGGCATTCTTACGCCAATTATCGTTGGCCTGCTCTTGCAGGTCGAGGCTCTCGGCGGTTTCCTGGCCGGCATTATTGTCTCCGGTCAATTGCTGGCAGTGTTCCTCAACAACTCCGGCGGCGCCTGGGATAATGCCAAGAAGTTGATTGAAGACGAGCCGAAAGATCCGAAGAAGAATCTGGGCAAAGGTTCCGAACGACACAAAGCTGGCGTAGTTGGCGATACCGTCGGCGATCCGTTCAAGGACACGGCTGGCCCGGCTTTGAACCCGATGATCAAGGTCGTGAATCTGGTCTCGGTTATCATCGCCCCGATTGTTGTCCAGTATGCTGGAGTGACTGGCGCTACGCTGTGGGCGGTTTGGGGTGCTGCCCTGATTTTGATCGGTGTATTGGCTTGGGCGGTGGTGCGTTCAAAGGCCCCGGCGCCTTCCATATCCGCAAAGTAATAAATATTGTGTGAAAAAGAGTCCGTCACTTTTGCGACGGACTCTTTTTGTTAGAAAGTAATAGATCGGTTATGGTTGAATGGCAACCTTGCTGAAATTTCCACATTCAAAAACTGCATAGTATTGGTTCTGATAAAGCGGACTTCTTTGTCGTTCGAGTTGCAGCAGGCGTTTCCAGAGCGGGTCCTGGTCGGTTACGACAAGCACATCGATAAAAAATTCTTTGCAGGATTGATCTATCTCGTTCCAGTTGGATTCTGTTTCGAATATTTTTGCTGTAATTCCAACTCGTTTCTCTAATTCTTTTGCTGGAATGCCGTAGGCTGTCTGTCCGGTGATTGTCATGGGACGGTTCAAATATAACCCCACCGGTCGATTCAATAATTCGGACGGATTGTGTTGAACGTGAATCTGTTCCGGCAGATTTGAATTAATATAATCGTAAGCCTGTCTTGCCGCAAAAGTCCTTTCGCCGAGTTTTGTGTCGGTACTGAGACTGTTGGGAAAACCCGCGATGTTCGCATCTACAAGGATCGGCCATGTTCGCAATAAAGCAACGTCTATTATGGTGGTGGCCAGTCCGAGCATGAGAAAGACTGTTAGCTGCCTTCTGGTTTTATCGATTTCAATGGATGGGCTGCTACTTTGCCAATCGTTGAAAAAAAACCTTGATAATATGTCCACACTCCAAATCAGCAGGACAAATTGACCCAAAAGCCAGGCGCGCCAGCCCAGGTCATTGTTGCCGATTGCTGTCGAACGAGTAAATGAACCGGCGAGAACTGCCGTCGAAAGTAGAATGACTTCTGCCATATGAAAAGGATTCTTTTTCCAGGAACCTTTGTTATGTTGTTGTATCCAGAGCAATCCGGCCACGAAAAAGAATCCAAGTTCCGTTAAATAGTTAAGGGGCAGGATGGCAAGAAAAATCAAGCTCACTAATATTGGGTGTAACTTGGGGAGGAATGGAATAATCGGGTAAAAGCTACGGACATCAAACGCGATGGGGAGGCCGCCTGTGGAGCCGGAGCCGCCGTCAATTAACCCAACAATGAAAGGACTGATGGCAATCGCGGCAACAACTCCTGCGAGCGCCATAACCAAACCAAGCTGACGCTCATTTTGCAGCAATAATACGATCATCCAAACGCCCCAGAAAATTGCGAAAACCAGTGTCACATAAATAGATAACCCAAATGCGGAAGCAAAAGCAAGTCCAGCAACAAACATGGCTTGCATTCGTTTGGAAAGCGGTTGGCTGCGGACGGACAGTAGTAACATCATGCCAGCCAAACAAGCGATCACCGCTGCGACATGATGCGGCACCCATGAAATCGCTCCGATCCAGGCCGTGATCTGCTCATTCCACTGTTCAATATCTCCTTGAAGAAAAGAATACCCATTTGTCAAGCGGGTGGAGATCGTCAAAAATAACACTGGGATAAAATCCAGGCCGCTGATGAGCAGCAGGCTGTTCCCCACCAACGCAGACTTCCAGGCTTTTGCGCCACTGGCAGGATTTCGCAGTCGCAAGTATAAGGCGATGGTTGCCATAAGTGCCAATCCACACCATGCGACACTGGCGATCATGGCAATGCGCCCGTCCACCCAGGGACCGCCTAGTTGAGCCACAAGACTGCAAGGGATGTACCAGAAATAATATAAATATGTCAGGCGGACAGGATGCCCCGGAAAGTAACTAGGATTGATGGGCGGCACTCCGCTGCGTGTCATGGCGTTAATAACGGCCGCGCGGGACGTGAAGTCGAATGAGATCACACTGTAGTAAAGCCGGTTTCCCCATTGAATGTCAACTAGCGACAGAATTGATAAAATTGACCATCCTGCAGCGATATAAAGAGCAATTGATTGTAGTCGTTTCGTTTCTTTTGGAGTTGAGATTTGTCTCGTTTTTGCCAGAATAATTATGAAGACAATTGCGAATCCGCCAAGCGTGATGAAGGTGGCTGTAACCGAGATCAGATGCCAAGTGAGAAAA
>JAKAMM010000061.1 GCA_021812905.1 Chloroflexota bacterium
GCGCGAGATGGTCTGCGCCGCGGAGTAGCCGCGTTCACGCGCGTCGCGCACGATGCGCCGGATGAGGCGCGTGTCCGTGGTGGAGACGCGGTTGTGGCGGTCGAGGTTGAGCTGGGTCAGGGCCGAGGCATAGATCTTGAACGCGCGTCCGGCCAAAGTCGAGGGCAGGAGGCGGGGGTCGAGTCCGTGGATGCCTTCCATGATGACAGGCTGGCCGCGTCGCAGTTGAAGATGCAAGCCCGCTTCGCTTTGTCCCGTCTTGAAGTTATAACGCGGCAATTGAACCCTTTTGCCCGCCAGCAATTGTTCGAGATGCTCGGCGATCAACGGCAGGTCAACCGCTTCGAGCGATTCGAAATCAGGCTGGCCATCGGAGCCAAGCGGCGTTTTGTCGCGGTCGAGGAAATAATTATCGAGTTCGAGCGGATAAGGCGAAATACCCAGCGCGAGGAGTTGAACTGTGAGGCGGCGCGAGAAAGTCGTCTTGCCTGAAGATGTGGGGCCTGCGATCAAAACGATCTGTGATTCACGTTTGGCAATTTGACTGGCAATTTCGGCTACGTTCTGTTCATGCAAAGCCTCAGAGACGAGCACAACTTCGCTGGCGCGTCCTTCCTGAATGGCATCGTTCAACAGGCCGACGTTATCGATGCCAAGACGTGTGAGCCAATTGCCATATTGCCGGAAGGCCGTCAGCAGTTTGGGATACTCGGTGATCGGTTCGAGTTGAGTTGGCGCGCGACGGCGCGGAAAACGCAAAGTGAAACCGCCGTTGGTCGCAAAAAGATCGAACCATTTCAGATAGCTGGTGGACGGAACCATATAGCCATGATGATAGTCCATGCGCTCGCCAAAACGATAGAGTGTAAGAAAATCCTTGCGGCGATAGTTGAGCAAATGGACTTTATCTTCATAACCAATCGAACGAAAATATTCGATGGCTTCCTGCAGCGGGATTTCCTTTTTCACGAAGGGCAGATCAGCTCGAATGAGTTCCAGCATGTGTGATTTGAGCGTCGCGATCTCTTTTTCAGACAAGGGGCCGCGTCCGCTCACCTGACAGTAGTAGCCGCCGAAAGAGATCGAATAGTCGATCGTCAAGCGTGCTTTTGGGAAGAGGTCGCCAAAAGCCATCTCAAGCAAAAAGTTCAGCGAACGCCGATAGATGAGCGAACCGTCGGAGTCGGACATGGTGACAGGCCGGACCTGCATGTCGATATCGATGGGAAACGTCAATTCACGCAGTTCATCGTCCACGACCGCGGCCACGATAGGCGCAGGAGATTCAATAGTTTTGAGAAAGTCGCCGATTTGTGATCCGCGCGGGCCGGATAAAACACGCCCGTCGGGGAGATGGATCTCCACTTCCGGGCGCGGTGTAACGAGATGAAATTTCGATTTCGTGTCCATGGCTTACCAACAGGAGGCGTATTGTATCACCACTTATTAAGTTACCAGGTTTGCAGGATGGCAAGTTCGAAGTTGAAACGCGCCAACTTGTAAACTTTCTAACTTTTTAGCCGATTGAGCAATTTCTTCGGGTGACGGGCAAACTCTTCGAGCGGAATTTCTTTGTTTGTCAATTTCATCAGCGTTTCGGTCAGAACCTTGTTGACAGGCGTCGGCACGCCGAACTTCTCCCCCGCCCTGACGACCGCGCCGTGCAAATATTCTACTTCGGATTTGCCACGGCCAGAATACAGGTCGATGTGAAAGGATGGCATCTTGGCACCGCGTCCACTGCCTGCGGCGCGAGCGAGCAAAGGCTTGGATAACCATAAAGGCATGCGCGTTGCAAAAGCCAGCGCGCGGGCGGGCGTGCCGGGCAAATCTACAACCGGGATGCCTTGTGCGGTCATCACAGCCAAGCATTCGCGCAACATTTCGATCTCAAGTTTATAAAGTTTTGGATTCGCAAAAACCTGTGCGGCAGTCATATCGAGAATCGCGGAGGTTGGGTTGGCGATGAGATTGGTCAGCATCTTGGACCACTTCATGGCGGCCGCGTTGGAAAAGGCTTCAGCGTTGAGAAAGGCTGAATTGGCGGCGGCCAGCAGCCGATCCGAGAGTGGATGCGAAGTGGCGATGCCAACGCCGCGTAATTTTTCCAAAACAATATCGCCCGCGCCGCGGCGTCCAATGGCGCTGGTTACAGTCGCCGGAATGACTTTATCGGGGCCAAGCAAATTTGCAAGCGCCGGTTCGTTGTCCACGCCATTCGACAAACACAAAACCGGTGGAAGTTTTTCGACGAAAGGCTGCATGCCTTCGAGCGCGGCGGAAGTATCAAAAGATTTCAAGGCGAACAACGCCACGTCGAATGGACCGTAACGCAAGGCATCCTCGAGCGAACCGGCCACAACAAACGCTGATGGATTGATAACCGACGCTTTCTTCATCTTTCGTCTTTTATCAATCGTCAGGTCGAGCCGCAAACCGCGCTGTCTTAATTCGCCCGCCACCGAAGGCTGTTCAACAAATACAACCTGCCCGCCAGCCAAAGCCAGCGAGCCGCCGATGTACGTGCCAATGGCTCCCGCGCCGAAGGATAAAATTTTCAAGTTGGCCATGTTGCTCCTAAGTGAGTTCTTTGCCAGTACCTGAGCGCGCCAGTTGACCGATCTCATCCCTCTGACCGGTCAAACCCGCCAAAAGATTCGGGCTGTACCCCCCTGCTCCACTGCGTTGACGGCTTGCATCATTCGCGCCCACGAAGCCGCTTTTTTGGATGATGAGTCTGACTTTTGGGGGACCTTGCGAGAGTATACCACGCAGGAACAAGCGGGTTTTATTTGCGGTTAAGATATACTTTGCTGCATGAATGAACGCATCGGTATTTTCGGCGGGACGTTCGACCCGCCTCACCTCGGACACCTGATCCTTGCCGCCGAAGCCCGCGCCCAGCTCAACCTGACGCGTCTGCTGTGGGTGCTGACTCCCACGCCTCCGCACAAACTCCAGCAACCGATCAGCCCCATAGAAGATCGGCTGACGATGCTCAAGCTTGCGCTCAAAGACGAACCCGCCTTCGAACTTTCCACAATGGAAATGGAACGTCCCGGCCCGCACTACACACTCGATACGCTGCAAGTGCTGGCGGATAAATACCCCGGCGTGGATTTAATCCTTTTGCTCGGAGGCGACTCCTTGCGCGACCTGCCGACCTGGTATCGTCCCGCGGACCTGGTGGCGGCCTGCCGTCAAATCGGCGTGATGCGCCGCCCCAGCAACTCGGTGGAACTGTCGGCGTTGGAAAAACAAATTCCGGGCATCACGGACAAGGTCCGTTTTGTGGATGCACCCCTGCTTGAAATCGCCTCGCACGAGATCCGTCGGCGCGCGTCCAGCGGATTGCCGTTCCGCTATTATCTGCTTCCATCTGTATACGATTATGTCATTGAACATAAGCTGTATCAAAAATCATAAGAGCGTTCGTTGCCAGAATCATTGAAGGAGGCTATAATACCGTCTGCAAATCGGGGCGTGGCGCAGTCCGGCTAGCGCGCTTGCATGGGGTGCAAGAGGTCGGAGGTTCAAATCCTCTCGCCCCGACAATTATGTGACAGCAGTCTAAACTGCTGTCACATTTTTTATTGGGTTGTTCCTGTTATAATTTTCCCAAATTATTTTGGGGTCGTATGCAAAATAAGAATATTACGTCTTTGCGAGCCGCTGTTCCGAACGTAGTGAGGACGGCGAAGCAATCCCCACTGCAATTTGGGAGACTGCTTCGGGGGAAATAGCCCCTCGCAGCGACGCTAAAAATTTGGAGATTCATGATTCAAGTCAGGCAATTTTTCGAAAATCCCCACGCACCCCGCGATTGGTTTTGGAAGTCAATCTTGTTTCCGTTCCTGGTTACGCGTTCCATCTGGGTGCTGGTCGCTTATTTCGCAACGGGAAATTACCTGTCCAACCCGAGCTATATCACTTATGTCAAAAGAGGCTATTTCCTTACGCGCGTTTTCCCTCTCGATATTTTTGCCCGTTGGGATTCGCGCTGGTATTTCTCGATTATCAAGGATGGATATCAGGCCTCTGTCAATCTGAAAACCGCCTACAGCAACATGGCATTCTTTCCGCTCTATCCATATCTGGTCAAGAGTTTGGGATGGTTCGGCTTGGACTTGCCGAACGGTTATTACATTCTCGTCGGGCTTATACTTTCAAACCTTTGTTTTCTGGCATCGGCGATGCTGCTTTATAAGTTGATCATAGGCCCACTGGGATTCCGTCATGCCACCGCTCAACGCACGCTTGGATTATTGTTCGTTTTTCCGGCCAGTTTCTTCTTCGCCAGTTTTTATCCTGAAAGCCTGTTCCTGTTCCTGACCCTGGCCGCATTTACTTTGGCCTTGCAAGAGAAGTGGCTGCTGACCGGAGTCTGCACGGCGCTGGCAATACTTGCCCGTCCGCAGGGCGTGGTGCTTGCATTTGCGCTCGCATGGCTATACATGGAACAAAGACATTGGAGATTACAGGATATCCGCCCGAACGTATTGTGGTTTGCGCTGACCCCGCTTGCTTTATTATTACATTTTTATTCTCTCTACCTTAAGTCCGGCGACTTCCTGGCATATTTCGATGCAACCAAAGCCTGGGGCGGAGTTGATGCGGGCATTTTTCAGAATCCCCTGCAAAATTTGCAGGGACCATCATTGGATGTCTTCAAAATCGACTTTATCCTAATCATTCTCTTCCTGATATGCAGTATTTACATGCTGTGGAAATGGCCGGTAAAAGCATACGGGATATTTGCTTTAATCATGTGCATCATGCCGCTGGCAACCGGCCTGCTGGTTTCGATGTCACGCGAACTGGTCGTTATTTTCCCGATCTTCATCCTACTCGGCGAAAAGCTTAAACGCCGCGAAGGATATCTTTTTCTCCAGGCCGCTTGGTTCGCGCTGCAAATCATTTATTTTGCGGGCTGGGTTAATTATTACTGGATTGCTTGATGATGCTGTCTGCCATTTGACACGGCTTGTTATACAAGCGTCATCGCATCGCTTGCCACCATAAAATTTGTTGCGACAACAGTCGAACTGTTGTCGCAAATTTATTTGAGACTTATGACCGAAAACACTTCAACCGTTTCTACAAATATGAATGCCATTATCAGCCTGTCATCCGCCATTTTGACCGTGATCTCTTTTTGTATTGGCATCGCGCCCATCCCACTGACCGGTTTGGTCTGCTATCCGGCCAGTGCCGTGCTGGGAATTGCGGCATTGGCAACCGGTTTGGCCTCGCTTCGCCAAATCCGCGCCAGCGGAGAGAAGGGACGCACGCTGGCCTTGTTCGGCGCGTGCGTCGGCGGGCTGGCCATGTTGACCGGTTTGTGCATACTTACGGCAGGAATTTTATTTCTGCCGGAGGTTGCACATTTTATTCAACAATCCATAAAGTAAAAAAAGGCAACTCTTCACCATCTTCTAAAATGTGGATCAACTTTGGCATCACGCCTTGTCTGCATACCAATGCGGATTGTCTCGACTTGTCAATCCTCCCCGCCTCGGTTATGCTTGCGAGTGTTCTTCTCGTGGGAGTGGTTAGGTCCCGGTGGGCTTCCTGGTCTTCAAAACCTGTGGCGGGTCGCGTTGCGGGCCGCGGTGGGTTCGACTCCCATCCACTCCCGCCTATTTTGTCACTATTCAGTAGAGGTATCTCATGTTCCCCGAAATTGAAATCCTCAACAATCTTGTCTCACGTATTTTTCATATCGACGATTTAACCACGGGCGATCCGCAAAAGGGAGTCCTGGTGCGGTATCGCGGACATCTGATCTCGGAAGATTCCGCCGCGGCCTACGACCAACTGGCTGATTCCATTAAACAATATAACATTACCCCCCTCTTTCGTCTGGAAAAAGGCCAACAGATAGTTTATCTCGCACCCAGCAAGCCCGCGCCAAAACCGACGCGCGCTTCGATCAACATTATTCTTTTCATCCTGACCGTGTTAAGCGTCATGCTGGCAGGCGCGCAACCTTCAGGTCCAATGCCAAGCGATATTCCCGGACAAATATTGCTTCTCTTGAAAAGTATTTTTACAGGCTGGCCTTTCGCACTTAGTCTTCTTGGAATATTGCTGGCACATGAGCTGGGTCATTATTTCATGAGCCGCCATCATAAAACTCCCGCTACTTTGCCGTATTTTATTCCCCTGCCCTTCAGTCCGCTTGGAACCATGGGCGCGGCAATTTTGATGCAGGGCACGCCCAAGAACAAACGCGTGCTGTTCGACATTGGCGTGGCTGGGCCGCTGGCCGGAATGGTTATCGCCATTCCGGTATTATTCATTGGATTGGCTCTCTCTTCATTGAGCACAATCCAACCCATCAATGGCCAGGTTTCACTAGAAGGCAACTCCGTGATGTACCTGCTGGCAAAGTTCATTATGTTCGGAAAACTCCTGCCTGCCCCGGTTGGTTTGAGCGGCGCACCGCTCGCGCTTCACTGGCTGCGCTTCTTCTTCACTGGTCAGCCCGTACCCCTCGGCGGTTTGGATGTGTTCATTCATCCGGTGGCGTTCGCGGGCTGGGCCGGGTTGCTCGTGACCATGCTCAACTTAATTCCGGCTGGCACACTGGACGGCGGACACGTCATCTACGCATTGTTTGGCGAGAAGGCCGGCAAGGCTTTCCCGTTCATCTTTGGAGCGCTCATCCTGTTGGGCGTGTTCTGGAGCGGATGGTGGCTTTGGGCAGTGATCCTGCTCTGGCTTGGACGCGTCCATGCCGAACCGCTTGACCAGATCACGCAGCTTGATGCGCGCCGCCGCTGGGTGGCGTTGCTCGTCATCATTATCTTCATCCTGACATTCAGCCCGGTACCGTTCATGGTTTTCAATGTTTAAAAATTTCAATCGCCGGCTTGCGCTAATCTTTATTTTTGCACTTGCAATTTCGGCCTGCCAGCCAGCGCCAACTAAATTAACGGCAACGCCGTCAGCGAGTGGTACGCCGTCAGCCACATCCACGCCAAATGCGGGAGGCCAGCTTGGGGTCCAGAAGGAAGCGCTCAAAGGCGTGACGGTTCAAGTCTGGGACCCGTGGTTCGGCGTCGAATCAAGTTTATTCGAGTCACAAGTTAAAGAATTCAATCAAACAAATGAGTGGGGCATCACCGTTACGCCCACAAGCCAGATCACTTACGGACAACTTTACGACAACACCACTGCAGCCCTGCCGACGGGAAACAGGCCGCAGCTGGTGATCGCACTTCCTGAACACGCGCTCGGATGGAACGCAAATGATTATGTCGTTGACTTGAATCCATACATCAACGACTCTGTGTATGGATTTAGCGGCGCAGACATAAAAGATTTTCCGACGATCTTTTTGACTCAGGATTCTTTTGGCGGCAAACAATTGGGATTGCCCGCCGAACGTTCGGCCCGCTTCCTGCTCTACAACGTTAGCTGGGCGCGTCAACTTGGGTTTGACGCGCCGCCCCGCACTGCCGATGAATTCCATCAGCAGGCCTGCCGCGCGCATCAGTTCATGTTGACGGATACCACGCGCAGCAACGATGCGCAGGGCGGCTGGCTGGTGGACACAAACTCAATGACCGCACTCTCGTGGCTGACGGTTTTCGGCGGCGGCGTGCTCGAAGAAAATGATTATCGTTTCTTGACTCCCAAAAATATTGCCGCGCTGACTTTCGTCAAGCAACTTTATGATGACAATTGCGCGTGGTCAGCACAAGCCGATACAAATTTGCCCGCTGCTTTTGCAGCGCGTGAAGCCCTGTTCATGACGGCAGGTCTCGAAGAATTATCCGATTACGCGCGCAGCATGGCAACCGCCAGCAACAGCGACGAATGGACTGTGCTGAGTTTTCCTGGCGATGTCCAAAGCGGTTTGATAATCTATGGTTCGTCTTATGTTGTCTTGAAGTCCACGCCGGAGCAACAACTGGCTGCATGGCTCTTCGTGCGCTGGATGCTCGCACCGGATAAACAAGCCAAATGGGTTGAGAACACCGGTCTCTTTCCACTGCGAACATCATCACTCGATTTGCTCAACGATTATAAAAACAGTCATCCTCAATGGGCCGCGGCAGTTGCCTTGATTCCCAAAGGGCAGATCCAGCCGCAGTTGGCCTCGTGGCGCAAAGTCCGTGTGATGCTCGGTGACGGCTTTGACAGTATGTTCCGCACCAACACGCCCGCCGGACGTGTGGCTGAAATCCTGGCAATCATGGAATCGACTGCGCGCGATTTGAGCAAATGATTTTTTTTGTTTGAAGGTTTGAACGTTTAAAAGTTTGAACGTTTTATGTATCCGAAATATTCCATCCCGAAAGAAAACATTTATGGACTCGTCCGCGATGTGATTTTATTACGCCGCCGCATCTTTCGGGACGACGCGCGGGTCTCCGTTTCGGGAATTGATCCTCCCCTGAAAATTCTCCGTCAAAAAAACATTCCACAAAGCGGGCCATGCGTCATTACGGTCAATCATTATTACCGCCCCGATTTCTTTGCGCCGTGGATCAGCTTCGCCATCGCCGCAACTGTCCCCGTGAATATGCACTGGATCATGACCGGCGAATTGACTTATCCCGGCAAATGGTACG
>JAKAMM010000062.1 GCA_021812905.1 Chloroflexota bacterium
CGACCTGTCCCCAGGTGATGGCCTCGAACAATTCGTCGAAGGTGCCGAAGCCGCCGGGCAGGGCGATGTAACCGTCGGCCAGTTCGTGCATGCGGGCTTTGCGGGCGTGCATGTTGGGTGTGACGTCCATGCGGGTGATGCGGATGTGCGCCAGAGCGTCAGTGTTCATCGAAGGGATGATGACGCCGATCACTTCGCCGCCCGCTTCGAGCGCGCCGTCGGCAACGGCCCCCATTAAACCGGTTTTGCCGCCGCCGTAAATTAAACGGAGTCCGCGTTCGGCCAGAGTCCGGCCCATTTGACGCGCACCCGCCATAAAGTCTGGAGAAACGCCGTCGGCAGATCCGCAAAAGACGCAAATTGATTCCATAAATCCTCGATGTTCATCCGCTGTTCATTTACCAGTGATATAAATGGATTGTGTAAAATGAGCGTAAGGTAAGTATACTTGAGGTTAGAGTTCTGTTAGACCCGTTGATTGGCGCTTGCCCGACTCTGTTAACGGGCATAGAATAAACGCATGGACTATAAGGATTATTACAAGATTCTGGGCGTGGAGCGCTCGGCCAGCGCGGACGAGATCCGCAAGGCGTATCGCAAGCTGGCCATGCAGTATCACCCGGACCGAAACCAGGGCAACAAGCAGGCCGAGGAAAAGTTCAAGGAGATCAATGAAGCCTATCAGGCCTTGAGCGATCCGCAGAAACGCGCCCGTTATGACCAGTTGGGGAGCGAATATTCGAACTGGCAGCAACGCGGCGCGCCCGGTGACTTCGATTGGAGTCAGTGGTTCAGCGGTCAACAGGCCGGCCGCGGCGGGACGCGCGTGGAGTATGGCGACTTGAACGATCTGTTCGGCGGGGGCGGATTTTCTGATTTCTTTCAATCCATTTTTGGCGGCGGCATGGGCGGAGCCGCGACCGGCACGCGGACCCGTTCTGCCCCGGCCTATCAACAGCCTGTGGTGATTTCCTTGCAGGAAGCTCATGATGGGGCGTTGCGTTCGCTTCAGAGCAATGGCCGCCGGGTGGAGGTGCGCATTCCGGCCGGGGTGAAGACCGGCTCCAAGGTGCGGGTAGCCGGCGCAGGTCCCGAAGGACTCGATCTTTATCTGATCGTGGAAGTCGCAGAAGATGCGCGCTTTGAACGCGAGGGCAACGACCTGCGAACGTCCGCCACGATTGATGCGTTTACGGCCATGCTCGGCGGTGAAGTGAAAGTCGAAACCATGGGCGGCAAAGTGACCTTGAAGATCCCAGCCGGTACGCAGCCCGAACAGGTCTTTAGATTGGCGGGACGAGGCATGCCGCATTTGAAAAGCGCGCACACCACCGGTGATTTGTTCGTGCGCGTCAAGGTACGAATTCCAAAACAATTGTCGTCAAAGCAAAAGACATTATTGGAAGAAGCGGCTCGCCAGAAATCTGCGTGAGGCCAAAAAGATATCTCAAAGGAGAAAGAAAGAAAAGGAATGAAAACGAAACGTCTTTTAATTGCATTGACTGTGCTTGTACTTGCCGCTCTGGCTTGCCAGGTCGGAACCGCGCCTCTGACCATGCCTCAGTTGGCGACCCCTGTCGCGAACCAACCAGCAGCTCCGGCGGTGAATACTTCCGCCCAGGCAGCTTCGCAGCAGGATGCGATGGTGAGCTTGTATCAAACCGTCAGTCCCGGCGTTGTGACGATCCAGGTTGCCACTCAAAATGGCGGCGACCTTGGTTCCGGATTTGTTTTTGATACGGATGGCCACATCGTGACAAATTATCACGTGGTGCAAGGCGCGGCCAACAATAAAGTCGAAGTGGACTTTATGTCGGGCTTCAAAACATACGGGACCGTGGTCGGCGCCGATCTGGATTCCGATCTGGCGATCATTAAAGTAGATGCTCCCGCCTCGGAGCTTCATCCGTTAACGCTGGGCGATTCCTCGGCTGTCAGAGTTGGGCAGACAGTGATCGCCATTGGAAATCCTTTCGGCTTGAACGGCACGATGACGATGGGTATTGTCTCAGCTTTGGGACGCACACTCGATTCGGAACACACCGCGCAGGGCAGCGCCCAGCCCTTTACGGCGGGCGATCTCATCCAGACCGATGCAGCCATTAATCCCGGCAATTCCGGCGGCCCGCTATTTAACATTAACGGTGAAGTCATCGGTGTGAACCGCGCCATCAGCACTTCCAGTTCCACGTCCACAGGCGAGCCGGTCAACTCAGGAATTGGCTTCGCGGTTTCATCCAATATTGTTAAGCGCGTCGCGCCGATCCTGATCCGGGATGGCAAGATCGATTATCCATGGCTTGGTATCTCGTCAACAAGTACTCTCTCTCTGGATGAGATCAACGCTTTGGGCTTGAAACAATTCACGGGCGCGTACGTCACGAATGTTACCAAAGGCGGCCCGGCCGATCAGGCCGGAATCAAGGCTGGCACCCAGCCGTCCAGCATTCAGAATCTGAACGCGGGTGGCGATTTGATCATCGCGATCGATGGCCATCCGGTCAAGCAGTTTGACGACCTGCTGGCCTATCTGATCACGAATAAATCACCTGGCGATACGGTTGTGCTGACCGTTTTGCGGGGCGACACAAAGCAGGATATCAAAGTTACGCTTGGCAAGAGGCCGTAAAACAAAACTCCGAGTTCTTCAAGGACTCGGAGTTTTTATATTAACCAAACCGTTCTTCCTTCCAAACATCGGCGCGGTTGTGATAACCGGCCTGCTCCCAGAAGCCGCGCTGGTCGCGCGGCATGAACTCCATCGAGCGCAGCCATTTGGCGCCTTTCCATAAATAAGGCGTTTCCAGTTCTTCGCGGCCGGGAATGAATCCCACCATGCCGCGTAATGGATAACCATGATCGGCTGTGATCGGCTCACCGTTCAAGTGCGTTGCCAAAAGAAAATTATCCTGCAAGACGACCTCCAATGGCAAATTGACCGTGAAGCCATATTCCGCGTGTTGCATGACGTGGGTCGCGCTTGGCTTGATCTTGAAGAAACCCTGCTTCACCAGAGTCTTGACCGAAACGCCTTCCCAGACCGTGTCGAACTTGCTCCAGCGCGTTACGCAGTGAATATCCATTTCGATCTTTGCGCGCGGTAATTTGTTAAACTCATCCCATGTCCAGCGCTTTTCTTCTTCCACTTCGCCCCACACGCGGAAATCCCAGGTGGCCGGGTTGAAGTGCGGAACTGGTCCGTAATGCAGGACGGGGAATTTTAAAGTCAGCGATTGACCGGGCGGCAGGCGTCCCTCATTGCGGACGCGGTCTTCCTCCTTGCGGCGGTCGGGACCTTCAAAATCAAACATGGGCTTTCTCTCCTCTCTAAAATTATAAACGATGAGCGTACAGGATAGACTCTTTGTGCGATGCCGCTGTTACCTCGTGAAATTAATAAGCCGATGAGAAATTCCAGCGTGCTGTGCAGTTTCATTATCCATCCCTGTTCCCATTGGCATAATTTGGGAGAGACACTTATAATCGACTCATCCAAATTGACCGGAGAAAATATGTCATCATCCAACCCTACTTTTCGCCAACGCATAAGCTATGCCTTTGACAAGACTCTTTCGCGCGGCCCCAGTGCGTTAATTAGCTGGCTGGCGCTCGGCACGGTTCTTCTGATCGTCGTCGCTACTGGAGCCGTCCTGCTTTTTCATGGCATCCCGGACGGCTCGAATCTTTTCGATGTGTTCTGGAATATCATGTCGCAAGCATTGACGCCCAACCCCGTCGATGCGGGCAATCCGCTGCAATATTTGGTCGTCATGTTTTTTGTGACCATCGGCAGTTTGTTCATGGTCAGTATTCTGATCGGCATTTTGAGCAACGAGATCGAAGCGCGTGTGGATGCTCTTCGACGCGGCCGCTCGAAGGTTCTTGAAAACGATCACACTGTCATCCTCGGCTGGTCGCCACAGATTTTTACTATTGTATCCGAACTGGTGATCGCGAACGAAAACCGCAAGCAGGGCGCGGCCATTGCCATTCTCGCAGACAAAGACAAAGTCGAGATGGAAGCGGATATCCGCGCGCGTATCCCGAACGCCAAAAACACCCGGGTTATTTGCCGCAATGGGAATCCCATTGAGTCTGCCGATCTTGATATTGTCAGCCCGCATACGGCCCGTTCCATCATCGTCCTGCCTCCTGAAGAAGACGACCCGGATATCTTTGTTACTAAAACCATTCTGGCGATTACAAATGATTCCACGCGCCGCAAGGAAAAGTATCACATCGTCACCCAGATCCATGAAAAGAAAAACATGGATGTAATGCGGATGATCAGCCGCGGTGATGATGTTCAGGCGGTTCTGGTTGGTGACCTGATTGCGCGCCTCGTCGCCCAGACTTCGCGTCAATCCGGACTTTCAGCCGTCTACACCGAACTATTGAATTTCGGCGGCGACGAAATCTACTTCAAGGAAGAACCCGCTTTGGTCGGCAAAACATTTGGCGAGGCCTTGTTCGCGTATGAGACCTCTTCTGTGATGGGGCTGCGGTCGGCAGACGGAACGATCATGCTCAACCCGCCGATGGATACCAGGATCGCATCCGGCGATAAAGCCTTTGTGTTATCTGCCGATGGCGAGACTGTAAAAATTTCCGGGTTGACCAATTTCCCGGTGGATAACAGCCTGATCCGCAGCGGCAGGAAGCGGGTTAAACCTGCTGCTGAAAAGGCCCTCGTTCTTGGATGGAACCGCTGGGGCACGGTCATTGTCCGCGAGCTTGATTCCTATGTTCCCAAAGGTTCTCAGTTGATGGTCCTGGCCAACAATGATGAAGTGGCACAGGAGCTTAAAGAAGATGACATTCGCCTGGTCAACCAGAAACTTGTTATCCGCAAGGGTGACACAACCGACCGCCATTTATTGAACGGTTTGAAAGTGGATAGCTTCGATCATGTGATCGTACTGGCTAATTCTGGTCTTGACGCTCAGGAGGCTGACGCTCGCACGCTGGTTACGTTGCTTCATCTGCGCGACATTGCCGAGAAGGATGAAACGCGTTTCTCGGTTGTCAGCGAAATGCTCGACTTGCGTAACCGTCTGTTGGCTGAAGCCACCCGCGTGGATGACTTTATCGTGAGCGAGCATCTGGTCAGTTTGATGATGTCCCAGCTTTCGGAAGACGGCGAATTGTACGCGGTCTTTACCGACCTATTTGACCCCGAAGGTTCGGAGGTATACCTGAAGTCTGTTTCTGATTATGTTGAATCAGGCAAGCCTGTCAACTTCTACACAGTTGTTGAATCTGCCCGTCAGCGCAATGAGATTGCCATTGGATACCGTGTTCTAAGCGAGGCCACCGATGCGGGGAAATCTTACGGTGTACACACGAACCCGAAAAAATCGGAGGCGATCACGTTCTCGCCTGAAGACAAAGTGATTGTCGTAGCAGAAAGCTAAAACAAGTAGGGCGGCCAATTTGGCCGCCCTACTTGTTTAATCCTGGCAAGCCGCCTGCAGCTGCCGACATTTTTACAGCGCGCAGGATTGCCTGTGCCATCGCTTCCGCCGCAAATGCGCCGATTGTTGTCACATCACATTTCTTGTTTCCGGTGGATAAGGCAAAGATCGTATCGCCGTCGAGTATGGTGTGCGCGGGTCGAATGACGCGCGCCACTCCATCGTGCGCCATCTGCGCCACTTTTGTGGCTTGTACTTTGGTCAGCGCGGCGTTTGTCGCAACCGCACCGATCACCGTGTTCATGTGCGTTGCAAAATTTAAAACAGTGCGACCAATTGGATTCTTCAGCATTTCGAAAGTATCTGCAAAATAATCTTTCCCACCAATTTTCAACGGCCCGACTTTTCCCGAACGCAGGCCGGCGATGATCTTTCCGTCTTCAAGCACATCGCCGAATGCGTTGACCGCCACGATTGCACCGACGATGATCCCGCTACCGACTTCAAGACTCACGCTTCCGATCCCGGACTTCATGGCGAGCGCGACCCCAAACAGTTTTCCAACGCTGGCGCCTGTTCCCGCTCCCGCGTTGCCCTCGGCGGGCGCGGCCTTCGACGCGGCGAGACAAGCTTTGTAGCCCATCTCCGCATCGGGACGAATGTCCGCGCGGCCTACGCCCAGGTCAAACAGAATCGCGGCGGGCACGATGGGCACGCGCGCAACGCCGGTGTTGAATCCGATTTTATTTTCTTCAAGATATTTCATCACGCCGCCGGCCGCGTCCAGACCAAAAGCCGAACCGCCTGCCAGCAAGATCGCGTGAACTTTGTCCACGAGATTGATCGGGTCGAGCAAATCGGTTTCGCGCGTGCCCGGTGCACTGCCGCGCACGTCCACACCCGCCACTGCTCCTTTGCTGCACAGGATGACGGTGCATCCGGTCAACGCCGAATTATCCTGCGCCTGTCCCACTTCGATGCCGGGGACATCTGTAATTGAAGTCGAGGATTTTGTTTTCATGCTGGATTTGAAAAGCGGACGATACAAATTTCTGCATCGTCCGCTTTTTGCCATGAGATTATTTGAGAAGGCGGGCCAGTTGCAGGAACTCTTCCCATTCTTCCTGGAAGAAATGGACTGTGACGCTGTTAAGTTCAACGTGCCAGGTTGTCTCGCCATCCGGTTCTTCGGCTTTCCAGGCCAGGAAATTCTCGGTCTCGGCGATGGTCTCGGTGTTGGGTCCGTCATTATTGTTGGACATGGGTTTCTCCTTTTGGTTTGGGTGATCAGGTTTGGGTGTGGATCCGCTCATTTAACGAACCGCTTGCTCAGCTCGCGCCAGAAGCGGCGAATTTGGATGATCTGCCGCGAACCAGGCGGCGAAAGGGGCCGAGTCTGAGGTTCAGGCCACGGGTCAAGGTCAAGCATTTTTCGCATTGTGTAGCGCCAGAAGAGCGCTACAGTGGCGAGTATGGGTGCGGCCACCACCACGCCCAGCAAGCCGAGCAAATTCGCGGCAACAATGGCGGCCACCAGCACAGCCGCCGGATGGACGCGCAAGGCCTGGGCGAGGATGCGCGGGGTGATTATATTATCAAAGGTTTGGTCGATCAGGAGGGCTAAAACAACGGCGATCATTGTATAAGTTAATGGCGTTAAACCAAACGGTCGAACGGGTTGAAAGTAGGTGATGAGGGCGAGCGTTGTCCACGTGATGAAGGCGCCGACATAAGGAACGAACTTGGACAGGCCGGCCAGGAGCGCCAGGCCGATGACATAGTGAATGCCAAGCAGGCTGAGAACGATTGTGTAGGCGACCGCGGTCATGAAAAAGACGATGATCTGCCCGCGCAGAAAGGCATTCCAGATGTGGTTAAGCTCGTATCCCAACCGATGGATATCTTCGGCATAGCCGGGAATATCGAGCCAGACAATTCGACCGCGCAGGCCGCCGCTTTCGGTGAGCACGAAGTATGAGATCAACAGTACAAATAGCGCCCAACCCAGGAATTGTGCCGCGCCGCTGGCGACTGTACTGAGCAGAGTACCGGTGCGCCCAAGCAGAGGGTTGACCATACCAAGCAGTTGAGTACTCAATGCGCTCAGATCGAGAGTACGGAAGTCAAACTGGAATGGGCCAAATTGATAGACCTGTCCCGATAAACGCTGGACAAGATCGGGCAGGGCTGTCAGGTTGTTTTGCACGACTGTCACGAGATTCTGGGCCTGCTGGATCAATCCCACTCCGCCAAGAGTTAGCAGTCCCAAAAGGAGGATCACCAGCAGCAGGTAAATGAATGCGACGGCTAAAGGCCAGGCGAAATGCAATCTGCGTTGGAGAAAACTGGCGATAGGGTGGAGCAGATAAGCCAGAATGAAGGCCATGAATAGCGGCCCAATAATGGAATGAAACTGGATGAACAACCCCGCCGCGATCGCGACGATGGTCAGGGCTATGACCAGTTTGGTGGTGGCGCCCCAGTTCGGCGAAGAGGAAGGTGAAGGCTTATTCATGGATTCTCTCGTTTGCTGTAGCTTGATTGTAGTCAATGCGCAGTAAATTTACAACAGTTATTGCCGGTCAGAATGCTTGCATCTTATGACGATATAGGAGAATTAAAAACGCCCCCGCGAAAACTTCGCGGGGGCGCGGTGGTTTGGGTTTATCCGCAGCCTGTCAGGAAGGGGAAAAATGTGCACCACAAATAATTTGCATCAATATACCAGAATACACCGACGCAGAGACAGATAAAGAACAACGCGCCAACGCCGATGAAGATAGGCGTCGTGTTCGTCTTTTTGGTTTGCAGGGGCGCGGAGTAAGCGGGGGCTGGCGGAGGGGCAGCCGGGGCCTGATATGCGGGAGCCGGCGCGGCGGTTGGACGCGGCGGCGCGCTCTTGCGCGGCGACATAACCGTCGCGCCGGAATCAGCGGAGAGCGCTTCGTACATGAGCATGATCTGTTCGCCGAAGGAAATCACATCACCAGATTTCAACACGACCGGGCTGGCCAGCCGTTGTCCATTGACGAAAGTGCCGTTGGTCGATCCGAGGTCTTCGAGCACATACTTGCCGCCCTGG
>JAKAMM010000063.1 GCA_021812905.1 Chloroflexota bacterium
CTTTGCGTTCCTTGTTTTGTTTTTGATGTTGCTTGCCATGCGGATTTATTTCATGGTCAAGGTGCGCCGCTCCGGCGGGCGGATCATGCCCGATGAAGGCGCAATCAAGCGCGAGGGCGGGTGCGGATGGGATCGCCTGCGTAATGGACTGCGCTCATCCGTCAATATCCTGCGGGATGAAATAATCCATGCCGTTGTTATCGAAGGCGACCATTAAGGCCGCGTCATAATTTTTCCATGACGTGTATACGCCTTTGACCTCGAATTGTTTCTCGGCGACATTGACCGCTTCGCGCGCCGCGCCGGTAACATGACTCAACGGATAAGCCGTTACTCGTCCCAAAGGAAAATCCTGATGGACAAGGCGCGCGTTGGTGAGCCAGAGTTTTCCATGAAGAACATAATAACCTGCGCCCAAAACATTTTTGATGTAGTACGCGTTTTCGTCCGTCTTCAAAACGGTTTCGCCTTCAAGTAATGGAAGCGGAAATGTGGACATGATTCTCCTGTGAGTTAATGGCTGGTATTTTACAACAACCTACTCTATAAAAAATTCTATTTTTTATTAGTGTAAGCAAGCTCTACAAGCTGACCAATTTTTTCATCATCAACCAATTCGATGGGCTTTCCTTTTGCCCATGATTTTGCTGGTTGGCTAAAACCTCGTGGTGCCCAAACCCATGCTCGAATGGCTTTTTCATGAATCATTGCGCCATATAAATCTCTGATAACTGGCTCACCAATCGGTTTATTCCATTGTTTGCATTGGACTATCTCTTTTTGATTTTTAAGATTCATCAACATCACATCCACGCCATGATCGCCTGTTTCGCCATTATGTTCGGCATGGTAGCCCATTTTTCTGTAAACTTGAGTTGCAAATTTTTCGAGTTCGATATCTGACATGTAAATCGCTGACTGCTTCTGGATAATTGCGCTACCCTGCGCGTTATTCCATCCAGCCATTGCTCGCCTCCAGGTATTTGCCCGTTCACGTTTTATGTATATTCCAATCATAATAATTGCACCGATTGCGGATAATACAGCTATTGATATCAAAACAAGGATTACGATTCTGTTGACAGGAGTGATGCTATTCCACCATGCAATTACCGGCGCATAAGCCAATAGAAAAATAACGAAAAGCAACCTTGCTATGTTTTCCCACAATCTCGCAGATGATCGTTTTCTTTTGTTTGCCATTTTGTTCCTCCGCGTTTTTTGATAATTATAATTCAGCCGTCAACATTTTTCTGCTGACGGCTGAAAGCTAACAGCTAATCGCTAATAGCTAGTATTGATAAAATCCTCGTCCAGTTTTACGGCCAAGATACCCCGCATCTACCATCCTCCTCAGCAGAGGGGCGGGGCGGTACTTGTCTTCACCCAAATCTCTTTGCAAAACTTCCATCACGAATAAAACCACATCCAGGCCGATCAGATCGCACAGCGCCAGCGGGCCCATCGGGTGGTTCATGCCGAGTTTCATGTTGTGGAGATTAAGTGCTATTGCGCCCGATTTCAGCGCTTCTTCAATTTTCTTCTCTGCTTCACGATATGCCCAGTCACGCGCCATGGTTGCCGCCTTTGTTTTCAACGGATAGGGAACAGATGAACAAATGTCGGATGGTGAGTTTCGTTGTATCCGATTTCACCCCCTCTGTCCTACGGACATCTCCCCCAAATACGACAGGGAAACTTTTTATGACAGCCAAAGTTAGAATGTCGTATTTGGGGGAGACCGAGAGGGGGCGGGTTGTTGGATTCATTGAGTGTATTTTACTTGCCGAGAGTGTATGTTGCGCCCGATTTCAGCGCTTGTTCGATTTTGTTTTGTGCTGGGAGATAGATTGGTCATGGGGCATGGGAGGAACCCCCTTCCATCTTCCCCCAAAAGGGGGAAGGGCTGGTGCATTTCTGACAAGAGTTTGGATGAATCATTTGGTGTATTTGGTTTGACTCTGGTGCTTTTGGGAGTTAGGCTGAAAACAGAGTGGTCTTTGAGGATCTTTAGCGATAGACTTCGCGGCGATGTCCAACCGATAAAATCACGACCCGTTTTGTCTTGTCGTCAATGGTGTAGAGAATTCGATAGTCCCCCACGCGTAAACGATAATTTCCTGTCCTTGTAATTTCTTGACTCCCGTTGGGCGGGGATTTTCCTCCAGCGCCAGCAAACGCGTGACAATGCGTTTGTGAACGGGTTTTTCAAGCGCGTCCAACTCTTTTTCGGCGGAACGCTGGATGATGGCCTGAAAGGTCATTATTTACTTGCCTTTTCCCGCAAATAATCACGCAATGGGCGACCTGGTTCGTTGCGGCGTTCTTCAATAATCGCCAAATCCACCAGGTCGTGGCGAAGATCCTCATCTTGAATAATGTATTGGATTACGGCGCGTTTTTCTTCAGCGGGAAGTACGTTGAAAGCGCTCCAAAAAACTTCGGCTGTTGCTTGTGTTGTAGCCATTGAAATACTCCTTCTATGAATGATATTTTACCGCTAATTGATTTGCGAAACGCCCGCGCTTGTTTGATTTTTTTCTGCTTGGGGATAGGGTTGGTCATGGGGTATGGGAGGAACCCCCTTCCATCTTCCCCCAAAAGGGGGAAGGGTTGTTTGGTTTTTGACAAGAGTTTGGATGAATCATTTGCTGTACTTGTTTTGATTGTGGCATTTTGGCGAGTCTCATTTCTTTGAGATCAAGTTTCGTTGCGTCCGATTTCAGCGCTTGTTCGATTTTCTTTTCTGCTAAGAGATAGGCTTGGTCATGTGTCATGGTGTCCGCCTTTTGTGGTGAGGCCACCCCCAAATCCGACGATTCAAACGTTGAATCCGTATACAATATTTTCATCGTCGGATTTGGGGGTGGGGATCGGAAAATTTCATTGGGTGTGGAGATATTTTACCTGCAAATTAAAGTCGATAATGGCGAGGCACATCATTATGCCTCGCCATTATGTTTGTGAAAAGATCATCAACTTTACTATTCGACGACGACTTTGCTGCTGTAAAACGTGATGGAATGGTTCGAATCTGCGCCAAGGTTGAAATGTCCCTCGAACTTATGACTGCCAACCCAGGCAACATAGATATACCATCCGGCTGGCACTTCGACATCCATTGTCCCGCTTACCGGGTATTCGCGAATAACACCTATGCCATCCCTCGTCGTGCCCTGCAATGATACATAGACATCGCCATTGGCCTGATTGGATAATTTGATATTCCCGGTTGGAGTTCCTGCAGGTACTGTGCCATAGGAAAGCGCAGTTGGTTTCTCCGTGGGAGTCGGCACAATTGCGAACCACGCTGAGTAGGGCGCGTAGTTCACCTGTCCGGCTGATGTGGGCAGATAGATCACCTGTCCGGCATACAGAAGATTTATGTCCCAGATATTCGGATTGGCCGCCCACAGAGCATATACGCTCATCCCCAAACGGCTGGCAATCGCGGAGAATGTGTCACCATACTGGACAATGTAAGTGCCGTTGAAACTGCTGTAATTATTATTGTTGCTTTGATTGTTGTAGTTGTTGCCGGGAACCGTCAGGGTCTGACCTGCATACAGAGATGCGCTGATGCCGGGGTTGGCGGCGTAAATGGCGGAAGCCGTGGTGCCGCAGGTCGCGGCAATCGTATCAACCGTTTGGCCCTGCTCGACGATGTATATTCCGCCGCATACTCCTCCAGCCTGGGCGCTGACTGGAATTACCAGGAAGGCCAGTAGTACCAAAATGAGAACAGAACCTTGGGCAAAAGTTTTAAGTGACAATGTTCGCCTCCTTGGAGTGGAAGCCAAAAAGTTCTTTGATACCATAATAATACAAAAAAAGGTGAAATACAACCAACAAGAAACAATCACATCGCAGTGGTTGTGATTAATACTTATAAAACCCTCTCCCTGTCTTTCTTCCCAAATACCCCGCATCTACCATTTTCCTCAGTAAGGGAGCGGGACGATATTTATCTTCGCCCAAATCTCTTTGCAAAACTTCCATCACGAATAAAACCACATCCAGGCCGATCAAATCACACAGAGTCAGTGGACCCATCGGATGATTCATGCCCAGTTTCATTACGGCATCAATCGCTTCGGGCGTGCCGACATTTTCTGACAGTGCGAAAATCGCTTCATTGATCATCGGACATAAAATGCGGTTGGAGATAAATCCCGGCGAGTCGTTGGCTTCAACAGGCAACTTGCCCATCAACATGCAAATATCGATTGTGGTTTGCAAAGTCTCGTCGCTGGTGGCGAGTCCTTTGATGACCTCCACCAGTTTCATCAGCGGTACGGGATTCATGAAGTGCATCCCGATGACCTTATCGGGACGCTTGGTCTGAGCGGCAATTTTGGTAATGCTGATAGATGATGTATTGCTGGCAATGATGACGCCTTCGCGCGCCGCGGCATCCAGATCTTTGAAGATTTTGAATTTCAGTTCGGGGTTTTCGGTGGCGGCCTCGATGACGAAGTCTGCTTTTGCGAGATCGTCATAAGTCGAGACAAAGCTGATTTTATCGGCGGCCGTTTTCTGGTCCGCGGTGAGCGTACCTTTTTCAACTAATTTCGCCGTTGACTTGGCAATCGTCGCTTTTGCTTTTTCCAGCGCGGCGGGCACGACATCCATGCAAGTGACCTGGTAGCCACTCGTCGCCGCGACTTGCGCGATGCCGTTGCCCATTGTCCCCGCGCCGATGACGAAGATATGTTTTATGGTCATTTCTTTTCCCTCCAAATCTTCAGATTGTTCCTGATCTGCTCGATGTGGCCGGGAATGTGCTTCGGATAAATGTTGAGCCATTTCTCGAATGTGTATGGCTCGCTCATTTCGGGATGGACAATCGAATGGGTGAATACTACATCGGGCTGTCGTTTGAGCAATTCGTAAGTTGTCTTTCGCGCCAGACGCAAAACTTCAAGCGCATCTTCAATGCTTTGCTCGTGATAATTCAATTGGATCGCCCATTGGTCTTGGTCGTAGCCCATTAGCGTGCCGCCCGGCTCGACAATTAATTTGCGGGCGCGTAACGCCGAGTTGGATTCGGAATCCGCCAGATGGATGATGATCTCGTGCACGCTCCACTCTTTCGGCTCCGGCTTGAACTTCATCGCTTCTTGCGGGACCTCGGCCAGCGCGGCTTTCAATAAGTCGAATCCACGCCCGTACAGCTCGATCTTTTCATTGCGTTCGTTTGTGTCCATTGTTGACTCCTCGCGTGTTTACAAGTTGTCAGGTTTAAACGTTCAACCTTCCAACATTCCAACCTGCTAACCTTCCATCTCAACCGCCATCGCCACCGCTTCGCCGCCGCCGAGACACAACGAGGCAATGCCGCGCTTCAAGCCGCGATCTTTCAACGCGTGGATCAGAGTCGTCAGCACGCGCGCGCCGCTTGCGCCAAGTGGATGACCGAGCGCGATCGCGCCGCCGTTGACGTTGACCTTGTTCCAATCCCAGCCTTGATCGGCGAGAGCATAACCGTCCGCCAGCACTTGTGCGGCAAAGGCTTCATTGAGTTCGATCAAGTCAACGTCCTTCAAAGTCCAGCCAACTTTTTTCAATAACTTCGGAAGTGCGTGTGCGGGCGCGGCGAATAAATATTTCGGTTCAACTGCGGCCTGTGCATATCCGACGATTTTCGCAATCGGCTTCAAATTATTTTTCTCTGCATAAGCGCGTGACGAAATGACAACCGCCGCGGCGCCATCGTTCATGCTGGACGCGTTGCCTGCTGTGACTTTGCCATCGGACTTGAAGGCCGGTTTGAGTTTCGCCAGTCCATCCAGCGACGAATCTTTTCTCGGACCCTCGTCCGTGTCGAACACCGTGGCTTCGCCTTTGCGCCCCGGAGTTTGTACCGGCACGATTTCCGCCTTGAACTTTCCCGTCTCGATGGCTTTGACCGCTTTCTGATGACTATCCACCGCAAACTTATCCATCGTTTCGCGCGTGACTTCATATTCGTCCGCGATAAATTCGGCGGCCATGCCCATGCCCCAATTCTCGAACGGATCCCACAGCCCGTCGTTGAGCAGGGCATCGGTCAATTGCTGGTTGCCGAATTTCAACTCGCCATTTCGGCCTGAGACGAGATACGGCGCGCGGCTCATGGATTCAAATCCACCCGCCACGAACAAATCCGCATCTCCGGCGCGGATGGCTTGTGCTGAAACCATGGCAGCCTTCAACCCCGACCCGCAGACTTTGTTCAGCGTGGTGGCGCCGACCGTAGCCGGGAGTCCGCCGAAAAGTCCGGCCTGACGCGCTGGGGCTTGTCCTTCTCCGGCCTGGACAACGTTGCCCATAATAACTTCTTCGATCTCATCGGCTTTGATTCCCGCGCGTTCGACCGCGGCCTGAACAGCAATCGCGCCCAGTTTCGTCGCGGGGAGTCCGCTTAATGCGCCCTGGAATTTTCCAATCGGCGTACGTGCCGCGCTCAAGATCACAGCTTCAGTTTCTTTGTTCATGCTTTCTCCTTGACTGGTTTAACGAACATTTCAATTATAGTCGCGCCTGTGACGAAATGCACAGAATCAGGACGGTTCACTTTGCGCCGGGCGGAAATGCAAATTGCAATTGCCATGCGCCCGGAGATTTTTCTCCCACGGTTGAGTCTGGCGTGATAACCAACACCCATGTGTGTCCCGGCTTGAGAGGAAATGGTTCGCCGTTCGCGTCGAGGAAAATGATGGGATGATACTTCCGGGCCTTATTGCGATCATCGGAACCGCGCGTGCTCCACTTGATCTTGTACATCTGCCCGTCGCGAAAGAGCAACGCATTGCCGATGCGTCCCTGATCGAGATGAATATCGAGGTTGGTGGGCGAGACGACATCATGCTTTGCGAAAAGAACGATCACGTTTTCGAAATGCAATTGTCTGCCGGTCAATCGGTCGGTGTCAGGGTGCAGGATTCCAGCGTCGGCCATTTCAGTTGTGTCCGTATAGCGTAGATAGGATTGATAAAGCGGATCGTACATCCAGCCCGATTGGTTTTGATAAGCAATATACACATTCATTTTTGTCGCAGGCGCGCCGCCTGCTGGAGGTTGTTCTGCAAAGGTGTTGCTGGCGTAATCAAAATCAGAACCTGTCTGGCTTTGATTTTTTTCAGCGACAGCTTTCATCTCGCTGATGTCCATCATATATCCGCCGCCCATGATTTGATGAAACACCATGTGGCATTGCGGCAGGCGCGCCAACACTTCCGGTGATGCAAACGCATAGATCAAACAACTATTTTCAAAGAAGCTGCTGATGTAAGCATAGATCAATCGTCCAGAGCGAATCGGGCCGACTTGTGCGAGCGGTAGGTAAGCTGAGGGATTTTGGACGGGAGTCTGATTGGGAGAGAGGACCAGACCTGCGTCCAAAGAAAGAACGTTGGATTGAACATCCGCTTCAACCAGACCCGTGGCCGGGTCAGCGTTGCTGTTGTTTGACTCGTCCCCCGCGTTTTGTTTTGTAAAATTCAAGCCGACGGGCTTTGCAAATTGAACGATATACTTTCCAGGCTGGACGTTGAACCCGTAATAGCCATTTGAGTCCGTCGTTGTTTGTTGAAGCAAATTTTCACTGGGATCGTAAAGGTTGACGCACACACCGCCGACGCCGCGTTCGCCTGCGTCTCGTATGCCGTTGTTATTTTCATCCAGCCATACCCTGCCGCCGATGATGTTTTGAGTTTGCACGAATGTTCCACTGCGGACAATGCAGCCACCCGTCGTTGGAATCTCAGGAGCGGGATATTTACCATAAAAGACGGCGAGGAAGCGCGTCGAGCCTTCAGTGATATAGATTTCATAAACGAAGGGAGCAAATGAAAGTCCAGCCTGCGGACGCCCGCTGGCTGGGAAATTTGAAATGGAAACAAGCAAAGCCGGGATTTTCAGCAAAGATGGATCGGTGACCGGCTGGCCCGTCAATGGATTGATGTTCACAGGGAAAGTGATGGGCGGTTCGGGCGTCAGTGTCGGTATCGGCGTGGAGGGGAGATGAATAGGTGTGGGTGTCGGGGGCGATGTTGTTATGTTGGGTTTGCAGGCTGACACGAGGACCAAGAAAAGCAGGGCAATTCTTTTCATAACTAATTATAGCCCTCACAACCAATCTGATTGTGAGGGATGAGACAGATTACCTCGCTTCGCCTTCCGGGGCGGCGTATAGAACCTGATAAATTCCCGGCTGTCCTTCCTTGAAAGTGCTGAAGGGTGTGACGATGATCATCCATGTATGTCCCGGTTTGAGCGCGGCAGGCGAACCGTCAAAATTCACGAATTTGATCGGGCGCTCGTAGCCGGTTTTCTTTTCATAATCACCCGCGCGTGTATTCCACTTGATCTTGAACATCTGTCCATCGCGGAATAAAAAGGCGTAACCTTCGTTG
>JAKAMM010000064.1 GCA_021812905.1 Chloroflexota bacterium
ATTGCCAAAGCTGATAATTCTCTGGCTTTGGCCAAGGCTCAACTGGACGACGCGCAACGCACGTATGATCGGTTACAGAACGGCCCCAATCCGAATGATCTTGCGGCGGCACAAGCACGTGTCGATGCGGCGCAGGCAACGCTTAATGCAGATCATATTTCCGCGCCATTTAATGGAACGGTGACGCAGGCCAACCCGATGCCTGGTGATCAAGTTAGCGCTGGCAAGGTCGCTTTCCGCGTGGATGACCTTTCCAGTTTGCTTGTTGATGTGCAGGTTTCTGAAATAGATATCAACAGCATCGCGGTCAATCAGCCGGTTACGCTTACATTCGATGCCATCTCTGGCACAACCTATCACGGCGAAGTCACGGAAGTATCGCAGGCAGGTGATATTGTGTCGGGGGCCGTGAATTTCACCGTTACTGTCAAGCTGACGGATGCAGATAAGCAGGTTAAGCCAGGCATGACTGCGGCGGTGAATATTATTGTGAACCAGGTCAAGAACCAATTGCTGATCCCGAACCGGGCCGTTCGTCTCGTGGATGGAAATCGGGTGGTGTACATTTCATTAAACGGCAAACCGCAGCAAGTCCCAGTGACGCTCGGCGCTTCGTCCGATACGATGAGCGTTGTTCTGAATGGAAACCTGAGAGAAGGCGATCTGATCATTTTGAATCCGCCGGCGCAATTTCAAGGACCAGGCGGCGGGGGCGGGCCGTTTAGGGCTGGAGGCGGATAATGACGGATTGGGTAGTTGAAGCCAGCGATCTGACCAAAGTTTATAAAATGGGCGAGGTCGAGGTTCAAGCTTTAAGCGGCGCTTCGTTGAAGATCAAGCGTGGCGAGGTGGTGGCCATCATGGGGCCGTCTGGTTCAGGCAAATCCACCATGATGAACATTCTAGGCTGTCTTGACCGTCCGACTTCTGGCAACTATGTTTTGGATGGTGAATCCGTTGCCACACTCAACGACGATCAGTTGGCGGTAATCCGTAATCATAAAGTTGGATTCGTTTTTCAGTCGTTTAATCTGCTTTCGCGCCAGAGTGCGCTCTTCAACGTTGAACTGCCACTGCGCTATGCTGGTATTGTCGAGAAGCGTAGTGACATCGCCAAAGCTGCTCTCGAAGCGGTTGGACTTGGCGACCGGATGAAGCATCGCCCGACCGAACTTTCCGGTGGTCAGCAGCAGCGTGTGGCAATTGCGCGCGCCATTGTCAACAACCCTGCCATTATCATGGCCGATGAGCCGACCGGCAACCTGGACTCAAAGGTTGGCAAAGAGATCATAACCTTGTTGCTTAACTTGAACAAGGATCGTGGCACAACGCTTATCATTGTGACGCATGATCCTACAGTGGGTGAGCAGACCCAGCGCATTATCCGCATCCGCGACGGTGTAGTGGAAAAAGCAGCGGAAGGTGCAAAATGAATGTCTCGCAGGTATTGCTGGAGGCGCTTGAAAGCCTCAACTCAAACAAATTGCGTTCCGGCCTGACAGTGCTTGGGATCGTCATCGGCGTGGCGGCGGTCATTGCCATGCTGGCGGTTGGGAATGGGGCGACTGCCTCGATCACCGGTTCAATTAATCAGGTTGGGACCAATCTGTTATTTGTCTTTAGTGGGGCGAGGAATAATTCTGCTGTCCATAATCCGCGTCCGTTGACGATAAGCGATGCCAATGCGTTACTGGATCAATTAGCCGCGCCGGATGTTCAGGCCGTAGCGCCTGTTGTGCAGGGAAATGGAACTGTTGATTTCGGCGGTCAGACCAAGACTGCCACGATTGTTGGCGTTACGTCATCTTATGAACAGGTTCGTAATATTACCTTGCTCGATGGCAGCTTCATCAGCGATGATCAAAATCTTGGCCGGGCTTCCGTTACCGTGATCGGGGTGGATGTGGCCGATAAATTGTTCGGCCACCGGGATGGCCTGGTCGGTGAGACAGTTCGCATTAACGGTCAGCCTTTCCGGATCATCGGTGTATTGACGCCGCAAGGCGGCAGTTCGTTCGGCTCCGAAGATAGTGAAGTCATTGTCCCGTTCAGCACTGCTTCGGCCCGGCTTCTGTCCCGTCCTGGCATCGACACAGTAGATACCATTTATGTTCAGGCAACAGATTTTCAAACTGTGACTGCGGCCTCGGATGAGATCTCGCAGATTTTGCGAACCCGCCATCGCACGGCCGTTGGCTTGGATGACTTTACGGTCTTCACTCAGGAAAGCATTCTTACCACAGTCCAAAGCGTTACCGGCGTTCTGACTATTTTCCTGGGCGGCATCGCGGCCATCTCTTTGCTGGTGGGCGGTATCGGCATCATGAACATCATGCTGGTCTCGGTCACAGAACGGACGCGTGAGATTGGTTTGCGAAAAGCATTGGGGGCGCGTAAGCGCGACATCCTCATCCAATTCCTGGCAGAGTCCTCTTTGCTCAGTTTGCTGGGAGGCATTATCGGCATTATGTTCGGCTGGTTGATCGCCTTCATTGTTGGGAAGGTTGCGGCTGCTACCGGAAATAATTTCACTCCCATCGTTGGAATGGATGCGGTTTTGCTGGCTACCATCTTCTCCGCGGCAGTTGGGTTGTTCTTTGGGATTTACCCTGCCAACCGCGCGGCCAGCCTTGAACCGGTGGAAGCGCTGCGTTACGAATAAACTCAGGTTCTTGCTGACGAAAAAGAAACGGCGGAAGCCTGATGTCTTAAATGAGTGAGTATGTCAAATAAATCTTCGAGAACTATCTTCTGGCTGATCGCAATGGCTTTTATGGTTTCCAGCCAGGGCTGTGCATTTCGCGTAACGACGCCTGTCGGTGTTCAGGCTCTGCCTTCATCGCAAACCGAAACCATTCCCACAGCCTCATTGCAAACAGATATTCCAGCGCCAACAGTTCAGGCGGAAATCGCAAGCCCAACCGCTTTAGCCACTTTGACGCCGCCCGCGATTACGGTCACTGCTGTAAAAGGCAACCTTTTCATCCGACGCGGTCCAGATTTGGCTTACAACGCGGTTTCTGCTTTGATGAAGGGCCAAGTTGTTATGGCATTGGGACGCGATGTTCTTGCGCGCTGGGTGCAGATTCCAATTCCCGGCCAGCTGAATAAAACCGGTTGGATTTCCATCCAGACACAATATTCTGCTGTCAGCGGCGATGTGATGACCCTGCCGGAGGTCACGAACGTACCCCGGCCCATTGCATCCTATTTTCGAAATTGCTCCAACCATAAAATGCTCGTTGAGCCTGGAGATACAGTCCTTCTATCCGTTAGTGGTTATCCTGATAACATCCAGTGGATCAATCCGGGCATTTACACTGTTTATGATTATGATCTTCCCAAGCAGCCTGAGGTGCTTTCTGCTGAGCTGCGAGAGGGGCTCACAGTTGACATTCTCGTAGATGGCAGCGGCGAGCATAGAAAATGTCCGGACACCATGATTAATCCGTGATTACTGTACAACAAATTGTTTTAGCCTGCCTGATCATCTTCATGTTTTATTGGTTCATCAGTGCCCAGTCAGTAAAGCCCCTACAGGAAACAAAAGGGTGGTTATCAGGAAACTGGTATTCCATGTTGCCGGTGGCAGGCTTTTTGTTTTTCGTTATCGACAAATCTGTCGAAGCACTTTGCCGAACAATATCTGGAATACCAGAGACACACCAAAGCACTTATCCCGTTTATTCCTTGGTGGGTCGAATACCCCACCACTTGTGGCGAAAAAATCTTCCGCTTGCGGCGGGGTAATTCATCCGGTAAAAATATTCACGGAATTATGCCGATGCAAATTGATGAAATCCCGTCATCACTTCTAGATGAGTATGCTCGTATTCCGATTCGCTTTGAAGTGCGTTCCATCCTGGATGTCGAATTAATAGACGGGGGCCTCGGCGGCTTTCGCTTTCACGAAGAAACGGTTGAACCATACATCAAAGATTATGATGAGATGGAATCGCCGACGGATTGGCCGCGTCAATTCGATGTTAGCAATTGGGGATTTTTTCTGGCGCACGACGGGAACGAAAATGTCGGCGTGGCGGCGATGGCCTTCGATTCAAACGGTATCCACATGCTCGAAGAGCGGTCAGACCTGGCAGTGCTTTGGGATATTCGTGTCCGGCCTGAGGTCCGCGGGAGAGGCGTGGGCAGAATGCTTTTTGAACACGCCGCGAATTGGTCGCGTCGACGCGGTTGTCGTCAAATGAAAATCGAAACCCAAAATGTCAATGTGGCCGCCTGTCACTTTTATCGCCGCATGGGTTGCGAGTTGGGAAACATCCATCGTTTTGGTTACGCGGCCATTCCCGCCGTTTCAGATGAAGTGATGCTGAACTGGTATTTCAACCTGTAATTGGATAAGGTACAATTTGACTATGTCTGACTTCAATATTTTGATCACGGATGGACTGGACGAGGCGGGACAGTCCATCCTTCGCGCCGCTTCGTACCTGGACGATAAAACGGGTATCTCCGCCCCGGACCTTGTCCAAGCTATTGGAAACTACGACGCGCTCATCGTGCGCGGCCAGACCAAAGTCACTGCCGAAGTTTTTGAGGCAGCCAAAAAACTCAAGGTCGTTGGCCGGGCCGGTGTCGGAGTGGATAACATTGACCTTGAATCCGCCAAGAAGAACGGCGTAACCGTGGTCAATGCCCCGACTTCAACCACGCTGGCAGTTGCTGAATTGACGTTTGGGCTTTTGCTGGCAGTAGCGCGTGAAATCCCGCGCGCTGATGCGGCCATGAAAAAAGGCGAATGGCTCAAGAAGGAACTCGAAGGCATTGAACTCAACGGCAAGACGCTTGGCATCATTGGTTATGGACGCATTGGGCAGGAAGTGGGCAAGCGCGCCGCGGCTTTTGGTATGAGCGTCGTGGCGTACGATGCGCTCATTCCTGAGCATGAGATCAAGGAACTTGGCGGAGAGCCGGTTTCAATGCAGGAACTATATAGCTGGTCGGATTTTATTTGCGTGCACACGCCGCTCAACATCCAGACCCGCGACTTGATCGGCCCGTTGGCTATTTCTGAAATGAAAGACGGCGTGCGGATCGTGTGTGCGGCGCGCGGCGGAATCATTGACGAAGCCGCTTTGCTGGCCGCGCTGAATTCCGGGAAGGTGGCGGGCGTTGCGTTGGATGTCTTCGCGGCTGAGCCGCCGGGGTTAACGGAACTGGTCAAGCATCCGCGCGTGATCGCAACCCCACACATCGGCGCGCAGACGGCTGAAGCGCAAGTCCGCGCCGCTAAAGATATTGCTCATGAAGTGCTGGCCGCGTTGAGCGGCCAGTCGTTGAGATGGAAAGTTGCATAACACTATCATCCAGATAATTGCTGGATAACAAAGGAGAATCCATGTCTGAAAAACTCGATAAGCTAAAAGAGATCATGGGCGAAATCTCTGATCTCAACCATTCCGCCGCTCTGCTCGGATGGGATCGGCAGACTTACATGCCTCCCGCTGGCGGCGAAGCGCGCGGTCAGCAGCTTGCCACGCTTGGCAAGATCGCGCACCAAAAAGCGACCTCCGCTGAAGTAGGCAAACTGCTCGAAGATCTAAAGCAGGAATTTGCAGGCGCTGATCCATCTTCCGATGAAGCGGCCATGATCCGGGTCGCGGTTCGCGATTATGACAAGGCTGTGCGCGTTCCATCCGAGTTTGTGGCGAAGCAGGCTATTATCACGACCAAGGCTTTTGAAGGCTGGGCCGAGGCCAGGTCAAAATCTGATTTCTCCATTTTCCGTCCGCATCTTGAAAAAGTAGTGGACCTGGTCAGGGAATACATCAGCTTCTTTCCGCCCGCCGATCATCCCTACGATACTTTGTTGGATGACTACGAACCCGGTATGAAGACTGCCGATGTGAGGGCCATCTTCGACGGCTTGCGCCCCAAACAAGTGGAGCTTATCAAGGCCATCGCATCCCGTCCGCAGATCAACGACAAATTCCTGCACAAAAAATATAACGAACAAAAAGTTTGGGATTTCAGCGCGGCAATAACAAAACAGTTTGGCTACGATTGGAACCGCGGACGCATGGATAAGGCGCCGCATCCGTTCGAGACTTCGTTCAGTTCAAACGATGTCCGCATCACCAACCGCTTCGAAGCGGGGAGTCCGCTTGCTACCGTCTTCAGCGCCATGCACGAATCAGGCCACGCGATGTACGAGCAGGGAATCAACCCGGCGTATGATCGCATCTCCCTGGCGCATGGCACCTCGCTGGCTGTTCATGAATCCCAATCGCGCATGTGGGAAAATCTCGTTGGCCGCTCGTTCGCCTTCTGGGAATTCTTCTACCCACAACTCAAGAAGATTTTCCCCTCGCAGTTGGATGGCGTTGGCCTCAAGAATTTCTACAAAGCTATCAACAAGGTCGAGCCTTCACTCATCCGCGTCAATGCGGACGAAGCTACATACAATCTGCATATCATGCTCCGCCTCGAACTTGAGATTGCCATGGTCGAGGGCAAAGTTGCCATTAAGGACTTGCCCGAAATCTGGAACGCGAAGATGAGGGATTATCTCGGCATCACACCGCCCAATGAAGCGCAAGGCGTGTTGCAGGATATTCATTGGTCGTACGGTTCCATTGGTTACTTCTCCACGTATGCGCTCGGCAACCTCGTCTCTGCTCAACTATGGGAGAAGATCAACAAAGATATCAAAGGCTTCGAAGGTCAGATCAGCAAAGGCAAGTTTGATTCTTTGCTTGGCTGGCTGCGCGAAAATGTCCACAAGCATGGACGCAAGTATGATTCGCAGGACCTCGTCCAAAAGATCACCGGCTCGAAGGTCACGCCTGAGCCGTACGTCCGCTATTTGAAATCAAAATATAGCGATATCTACGGGCTGTAAAATTTTGTTCTGACACTCTTACACAAGTCCAACACGTCTGATTAGCTTGACCTTTTAGACTTGTTGGACTTTTTGGATGATCTGATTCTATGTTTCGAAAGATTCTTCTCCTCGCTTCTCTCTCTGGACTTTTAGCCGGATGCGCGTTACCGGGTTCCGTTTCTGTTCCCACGCCTTATCCCGCAATTTATCTGCCGACGGTAATCTACCTTACCGCTCAATCTCTTGACGGGACAATGTCCGCGCAAACGGTCGCAGCGACTACACCGACTAAGACGCTAACCGAAACGCCTGTCCCCCCGACCCCAACACCTCAATCCACAGCCACAATCACACCCGCGCCAAATGTCCCCTTGGCAGCCATTCAGATCAATGCGCCCGGCCCGGAGTCGAGGGTGGCTTCGCCGCTGGATGTCCGCATTATGGCAGTTTCAGGCAAGAGTAATCAAGTGGAACTGGCTCTTTATGGCGAAGATGGACGCTTGTTCAGCAGGTCGGTAAGAGTATTGCCGAGTCATCCGAGTGGTGAATACTTGTTTCTGAAGATCCCGTTCGAGATCCGTGCTGCGGCGGAGGTCGGCATTTTGCAAGTCAGCACAAAGGATGAATATGGGCGCATTCAGTCTCTTAACACAGTACGCGTTTTGTTGATATCAACCGGTGTCAGCCAGATCAATCCGGCGGGCAATGGCATATATGAGCGCGTGACCCTGCTTCATCTTCCGGCGGGAAGTACGGTTTCAGGCGGCGTTGTAAATGTCGAGGGCCAGTTCATTCCGTTCAATCATAAGCAGGTGGTCCTCGAGTTGGTCTCTGATGATGGCAAAAGCCTCGTATCGCGTGTGTTGAACTTTGACGGCTTGGACGCGCAAAATTTCAGCACGACCCTCCCGTACAAAGTCAGCGCGCCGACACAGGCGCGGCTCTTCCTTTGTCAGCCGGACGATGTATTGGATACCCCGGTGTATGTTTATAGTCAGGAGATCACTCTCGATCCATAATGCCATTATCGCGGGATGGCATGGATGGGTGTCAGTTTTTTGGAAAACCACTCAAAACGAATGGCACAAACGGCACTGGGTGAACGCATCTTACATCTAGCTAGACAATTAGTCAAAATAGCGTATCCTCTGGTGAAACAGATGCCACTATTTACGCAAGGTGCTTGCCGGTTTTTTGCAACTTGTCCAGGCGTAAGATGCGTTTGTCCTGCCCTAGGCATTGCGATACCTGCGGGCTAACATGCAGGCTATGGCTTTCTCAAAGTAGGTTGACATTTCAAGGATGATGTGTTCGATGTTGCCATTTTGGGCTAAAAAGCCTGTCACGGGTGCCATTTGTGTACACAGATTGTTGATTTTATGAACAAACAGTTGTATTGACATTACTTTGAGAAAGCCATGCGAAAGAACCTTGCCGGACTTGCAAAAAAACTGGAATTGGATATACTTACACATGTCGTTACTCCTTATGGTCCGTCGGGCGCCAACTCGGCGGA
>JAKAMM010000065.1 GCA_021812905.1 Chloroflexota bacterium
TTGTCTTTAAATTAGATTCACCCACTTATTCGACAGTTTCAACGGTTTGCGTTAGCTGCGTGTGGGCGGGCGCGGACAATGTTTGAGATGTAGAAAAAAACCCAAAGCCAGAAAGATACTTGTAAACTGCGCAGAATCCCCACCTCCACTACGCGCTGTGTCAGGCCGCGCCCGTTTGTTGGTCCACTTCCTCCAAGAACCTCTTGACGTGCGGTAGTACTTCGTCAATTCGCATGATCGCTCCCATGTGGTCGAGTCCCGGTAAGGTGACAAACGTGACGTTGGCTATCTGCTCGGCACACTTCTTGGCAAGCGGGTATGCCTCATCCATTTCTCCGGCGTAAAGCATGCAAGGCATTCTTATCATTGGAAGTACAGCCTCCAGACTCTCACGGTCTTGGGCTATCACTAAGTGAGTCGCAAAATCATAGGCCAACATCCGCTCCTTTGCCTCGGATGATAGCGCGCCAAGTTCTCTTTCCCACATCGCAACGAACGCTTCTGGCCCATTCTCAACGCCATACTGCACGAACTGGCGTAACCCATCCATATTTTGTGCATAAGGGTGCTGTCCCCCAATAATCAAGGATTGGAAACGTTCAGGAGCGTATTGCGCCACGCCGAAACCGATCCACCCGCCCATAGAGTATCCAAAGTAATGGGATTTCGCAATACCCAGATCATCCAGAACTGCGACGATGTCCTCCACCCGCTTTTTGAGATCGTAGGCGTCTGGATTATGTGGTTTATCACTGGCTCCATGTCCGCGCGCGTCCAGTAAGATAAGTTGGTAATCGTTTTTCAGGGCGGACACATAGCCATAGTCATACCAACTCTCCAGGGTGTATAGAGACCCATGTTGGAGCACCAGTGGAGGTCCTTCACCTTCCGTTTTGTAATGGATGTGAATACCCATGTTGTCAGCATACGGCATAGCTATTACCTCCTTGGTCAATGGATAAACCAATGACATCTCTCACATCAGTGCGCGGGGGAATGCGGCCGTTAGGTCACTATTTCTTCAGCGCCAGCTTCAAACCCGCCTGAAAAGCGGGTGCAGTCACTTCGCAATGGTTGTTATCAAGAAACACTTGCTTTGTTAGTGAAAACCCTTTGTACTTCCGGCTTTCCAGGAGAGCAGCAAAGCGGTACATATCTGTGAGATCTGTAGTATCGGTGCCTACCTCCAATTCGCCCGCCGACAGATAAATTTGCGTCGGAAGTCTCTTATGTTTTTTTGCATACTTGCTTTCAAGGGTGAACATAGAATTTTCTGCAAAATTTAGCGAAGGGCTTAAGGCGATATAGCTGCTAAATAACCCGGGTTCCTGGAACATGGCAAACAAAGTGAACAAACCGCCATGTGAATGCCCTGCCAGAATTCTTCTCGCTGGATCTGTTCGATAATCCTTCTCAATCATTGGAATTAATTCTTGCTTGATGAAATTGAGAAATTGGCCGCCTCCACCTGATTTAACTTCGCGTTTCAACCATTCTCTGTTGTACTTTTCACTTTTTTCGCTCTGCATTGGTGTGAGATCATCTACACGTAGTGCGAAAACATTCCGCATTGATTCCTGTGGGGTTTCTTTTTCCGGATAGCCGATCCCAACAACAATGGCATCTGTTGTCCGGCCGCACCACGCCATAATACGAACCATATCCGTGATCAAGCCAAAGTACCAATCGGAGTCAAGCAAGTAAACGACCGGCCAGGCGGCAAGCGGCTTATCAAATAAGTCGAATTTTATAGAATCATCGACGTAGGCATAAGGTAACGCGATCGAAATCCGGTAATTTTTGCCTGTGGCTTTTGATTTCATCTTGCGAAGTTCAGTAGCGAGCAGGGAAGTCTGTTTAGGCTTGGTTATTGAGATCATCCTTTCTACACACTGAAATCATCTTTTTTCACAACACTGGCTTGACGAGCGGTTTTCAATGCCAGTCTTATCGGTGCAGACCAACGGTCGCGTTCAGCCGCGTAGCGGAGCAACTTCGGTAGAACGCAGGGTTGGGCGGCACTAAGCTCACGTTATCACTCCAGCGTACTCCTCAACTCTATCAAGCCACTCACTTACTAACGCGTGGAACTGGCCTTCTTGCTCAAAGGGCAAGAAATGCCCTGAACGATCCAGGACGACAAATGTTCCCCGCGGATAGTTATCCAGGATTTCCCAGGCATCGCGATAACCAACGACAGAATCTTGTCTACCTGTGACTATGAGCGTTGGAGCAGGACATGGCTTGGGAAGCGCATCCACGTCAAATGAGAATGCGTAGTTCTCAGGCTCTCTGAGCTTCGCCTGGAAGTCAGTTGCCAGTCTCACTGTAGACGGAAAATTGGCCCGCATGTAATCAACAACCTTTCGACTTTGAACAACGGCTAACTGGAACAATTCCGTCTCAGTTGCTTCTAATTCGGACGCAAGCACCGGGTCCGCTACCAGGGTAACGGGAGAAGGCATATGCCGTTTTGCATCGTCAGCCACGATCACGGGGACTGTCAGGAGTAATCCATCTATTAATGCCGATCGGTGATGGACCACGCCACGGGCAAGATACGCTCCTGCTGACGCGCCGACTAACACGAACCTTTGCCCTGAGACAACGTTATCAATGAAATCCAAAACAACGTCTAATATCTTATCTTGGTTCGTGATCCAATCCTTTCCTGCCGTCCTTCCGTGACCAGGCAAATCAAGATAGACGCGTTTCCATCCGTCACGCTGCCTGAAGAGTGGTTCCATATCACTCACCATATGGCGATGGTCACAAGACCAACCATGGAGCATGATAATGGGTCTACCTTTACCGAACAATTCATAGTGAACTGTGATGTCCTTAAGTTTGCAATCCATTTTTGAGTTCCTCCTTACCTCATCCAATAGGGCCGTTCAACGATAGTTTATACAGCCTGCATTCTTTATAACACGCTGTAAACGGAACATTATTCCTTCATCTTCACAAAAAACAACGTCGAGCCATTCAACTCCTGCGGCTTGATCTCGAACGAATCTTTCAGACTGCGCACCAGGCGCGAGAGTTGCTTCTGTCCATAGGTGCGCGGGTCGAAGCCGGGGTCGAGTTGGATGAGGGCATTCCCCAAACTTGCCAGCGAAGCCCAGCCGTCTTCCTGCACGGCCATCTCGAAGGCCTGACTAAGCAATGGCATCGGGTCGGGTTCTTCTCTTCCATCTTTCTTCTTGCCCGCCTTGTTCGCCGGGACACGTTTCTGTTGAGCGGCTTTTTTCTCGGCCACCAGATTTTCGGTGTAGACAAAAACGTCGCAGGCATTGACGAAAGGCTTGGGCGTTTTCTTCTCCCCGATGCCCATCACAAAGATGCCGGTCTCGCGGATACGGGTGGCGAGGCGCGTGTAATCGCTGTCAGACGAGACCAGGCAAAATCCCTCGACCACGCCCGAGTGCAGGATGTCCATCGCGTCGATGATCATGGCGCTATCGGTGGCGTTCTTGCCGATCGTGTAGCGGAATTGTTGGATGGGCTGGAAGGCGTGGAAGTTCAGCGTCTCTTTCCACGAATTCATGTTGGCCGTTGTCCAATCGCCGTAGATGCGCCGGACGGTGACCTGTCCGTAGCGGGCGGCCTCCACCAGCATTTGCGGAAGCAAAGCAGATTGGGCGTTGTCGCCATCAATCAACATGGCGATTTTGTGACGCGGTAGGTTTGTGAGTTGATCGTCTGTCATGCTCTTATTATACTTTGCTCAAGCGGCAAAATAAACGTGGAAATTAAGAAAAATGATCCTTGCGGCTTGGCGTTAAACGTTTGATTGGGGATTTTCTTTACCAAATCTTTATATTTGCTTGCATCCCGCTTTATCTCTGCTCGTTACACTGGTTGCATAGTTCATTCAAAAGGAGATAACATGAATAACATACTGAAAGTTGCTTTGATTGTTGCCGCAGTCTTGGCGGTGGCGGGTGGATTGTTCTTTGCCGGTCAGGCTTATGGAAGTTGGCAAAACGGTTCACAATACGGCTTTTGGGGAATGCCGATGATGCGCGGTGGACAGGTGGGCGTTGCGCGTGGCTCAATGATGAACGGTGGTGGCTATGGTTATGTAACCAATGCCCAGCCGCTGACGGTGGATGAGGCTCGACAGTCCGCGCAAAAATACGTAGACGCTCTCGGCCTTGGCGATCTGAGCCTGGGCGAGGTGATGATCTTCGACAATAATGCTTATGTGGTCGTGAAAGAAACCAGCACCGGCATGGGCGCATTTGAATTGCTGGTAGACCCGGTTACGAAAACCGCATATCCCGAGTATGGCCCAAACATGATGTGGAATCTCAAATACGGTGGAATCAATCATGGTGGGATGATGGGCGGACGCGGCTCCATGATGGGTGGGTACGGACGGAATTTCACTAATGCTACGCCCTCAAATGTCACGACTGACATGTCGGTGACTCAGGATCAGGCCGTCAAGAACGCGCAGGCTTATCTCGACCAGTATTTGCCCGGGGACACTGCCGCCACCGATCCGGTCAAGTTTTATGGATATTACACACTTGATTTTTCAAAGGATGGCAAGGTGGTCGGTATGTTGAGCGTCAATGGATACAACGGCGAAGTTTTTCTTCACACCTGGCACGGAACATTTATTGAGGAAGCCAGATAATTACCAATCGGTTGGAGCCGCTGTTCGGCGGCTCCATTTTTTACGGGTACAATTTGAATATGTCCAACGCAAGAATCCTTGTCATTGACGACGAGCCCAGCATCGTGAATCTCGTCTCGGCTTATCTCAAGCCGGAAGGTTACGAAGTCTTCACTGCGGCTGATGGCCCGTCTGGGCTCAAGGCGATGCGCGCTTTCAAGCCCGACCTGGTGATCCTCGACATCATGCTGCCCGGCATGGACGGCTTGGAATTGCTCTCGCGTCTGCGGCGCGAATCGGAAGTCTATGTGATTCTGCTGACGGCGAAAACCGAAGAGACCGATAAGATCGTAGGACTTTCGGTGGGGGCGGACGATTATGTGACCAAACCTTTTAGCCCGCGCGAGTTAACGGCTAGAGTCAAAGCCGCGCTGAGACGCGTCCAAACAGGGGCCGCTCCAGGGTCCGAAATGAGCGTACTGGCTTTTCGTCATCTGAGAATCGATCTCGGCGCGCGGCAAGCCACGGTGGATGATGTCCCTGTCGAATTAACTGCCATTGAATTTGATCTTTTGAAAGCGCTGGCCGAACAACGCGGCCGAGTCTTGTCGCGCGAACAACTATTGCAGAAAGTTTGGGGCGTCGAATATTTTGGCGAGATGCGTGTGGTGGATGTGCATCTCGGTCACGTGCGCCAAAAGTTGGGCCGCGAAGAATTGATCGCCACCGTGCGCGGCGTCGGTTATCGTTTTGAAGACGAGGCATTATAGTGTTTTGCAGGCAAGGTCAAAATGTGTTGTCTGGGAGACTGCTTCGGGGAAAAGCATCCCTCGCAGCGACATAAAAGAGGAATTATGGTTGATACCTTTCGCCGCCATCTCAGCGCAAAACTTCTTTTTTCATATCTCATCATCATTGCGGTTGGCTTCCTGGTCCTGATCGTAGCTGGTCAGTTCAGCGCGCCGACCGCTTTCAATCGTCACATGGCCGAAATGATGGTCCCTAGTACGGGCCAAATGATGGGCGGCATGGGCCAGATGATGGGCGGCCCCGGACAGGGCAGCGCGAGCCAGCGTCTTTACCAGGATTTTCGCGCCAGTTTTAATGAAGCTCTTTTATACGCCGTGTTCGCTGCGGTTCTGGTCGCCGTGGTGGTGAGCATCATCTTCAGCCGCAGCGTGGTTGCACCTCTGCACGCTGTCATGGACGCGAGTCAGCGCATCGCCGCCGGTAGTTATGACGAGCGTGTGCGGGTATATGGCAACGATGAACTTGCTCAACTGGCGGCGCGCTTCAATCAAATGGCAGAGAAACTCGAACAGGTCGAGTCCATGCGCCGTCGTCTGATTGGCGATGTCAGTCACGAACTTCGCACGCCGTTAACCGCCATCAAAGGTTCGATGGAAGGCCTGATCGATGGCGTCCTGCCAGCCACGCATGAAACGTATCAACAAATTTACACCGAGGCCGATCGTTTGAATCGGTTGGTGGATGATTTGCAGGAACTCAGCCGCGTCGAGGCAGGTTCTTATCATTTGGATATCAAGCCCGTTGACGTTTCCAGCCTTGTGCAGACGGTTGCCAAGCGGCTTTCTCTGCAATTTGAATCCAAGCGCATCTCCCTGGACCTCAAGCTGGCTCCCGACTTGCCGCGTGTCCAGGCTGACGAAGACCGCGCCGTACAGGTTCTGACCAACCTGGTCGGCAACGCATTACAGTACACGCCGGAGAACGGCAAAGTGAGCGTGTCCGCAACGCGCCTCAATGACGAAGTTCAAATTGCCGTGCATGATACCGGTATCGGAATCCCGCCCGAACATTTGACTCACATCTTCGACCGCTTCTACCGTGTCGACAAATCGCGCTCACGCCGCGCCGGCGGCGGAAGCGGCATCGGCCTGACCATCGCGCGGGCGCTGGTCGAGGCGCAGGGGGGGCGCATCTGGGCCGGGAGCGAAGGCGAAGATCAAGGAAGTATATTTACCTTCACTCTAAGAACCGTCAAGTAAGACATTTTGAGACCGCTAATTTGGCGGTCTTTTTTTATGACACCCGTAACCAGAACATACATTCTGTGTTTCTAAAGCCAAATGATTGGCGCGTGCTGATCCCAAACTTTAGGAGGCTGAAATGAATTTTAGTACTGTCAATTGGTTGGCCGTGATTGCCTGCGTTGTAGCCAGTATGATTATTGGGTTTATCTGGTTTGGCCCCAAAACATTTTACCCGATGTGGTGGAAGGCTATCGGCAGGTCAGAGAGTGACGATCCTGGCAAAGGGATGAACATGGGAGTGATGTGGGGACTGACCATACTCGCCTCTTTTGTCCAGGCCGTATTCATGTCCCTCATGGTGACAGCAATGGGGAGCATAACGCCGGGAGGCGCAACGCTCGTTTCCGGCGCAACGGCTGGTTTCATTCTCTGGCTTGGATTTGTCATGCCTTCGAGCTTGACAAATAAATTGTTTGCAAATCAATTAACCGCCTGGATGCTCGAAATGGGAAACCATTTGATCACCTTTGTGGTGATGGGTGCGATTTTGGGCGCATGGCGCTGACCCGGCCCAACCTGTACTAAAATAGACCTTGAAGGTTATGCAAACCTTCAGGGTCTAACTATTTTTATGGAGAACTTATGCGTCCGACTTATTTGGAAGTAAATCTATCCCGCCTGAAACAAAATCTCGAAAATATCCGTGCGCACGTTGCGCCTGCCAAAGTGATGGCCGTGCTTAAAGCCAACGCTTATGGCCATGGCGTGGACGGTGTTGGGCCGTTCATCGCACCGTTCGCTGACTATATTGGCGTGGCGTTGGTGGAGGAGGGTATTCATCTGCGTGAACTCGGCATTGACAAACCGATTCTGGTGATGGGTGGGACTCTGCCTGAACAAGTTTCGTCATTTATCGAGCACAACCTGACACTGGCGGCGTCATCGCCCGAACTGCTCGAAGCGGCGGAAGAAGCGGCGCGCGCCGAGAAGACAAAACTCAAAGTGCATCTAAAAATTGATACTGGCATGGAGCGCACGGGCGTTCATGAGTATGAGGCTGAGCTGTTCATCGAAAAATCTCTAGCGTGTAGCCATTTAGATATTGAAGGGATATTTACCCACTTCGCAAATTCGGAATCGCCGGATTTAGTCCACGCCCGATTGCAGTTGGAAAGATTTCAGGATGTTCTGGCAATTTATGAAAAGTTGAGCGTGCCACATCCGCCGATTCGCCACGCGGCAAATTCGGGCGCGGTTTTGAATCTGCCTGAAAGTTATTTCGACATGGTGCGTCCGGGCGTGATGTTTTATGGAGTCTATCCAGAGCGCGAGATCAAACGGGCGCTTGATGTTCGGCCAGCGCTGACATGGCGTTCGCAAGTTGCATTCTCAAAAGTCACGCGGCCCGGACGGCCGGTCAGCTATGGGTCGCTGTGGCAGGCCGAAAGTCCCGCGCGAATCGTAACTGTCCCGTGCGGATATGCCGACGGATATTTCCGCCGCATGACCAACCAGGCGCGCGTCATCGTCAATGGGAAAAAATATCCGCAGGTTGGGCGCATTTGCATGGATCAGTTCATGGTCAATCTCGGTGAAGATGATGCGCGGGTTGGCGATGAGATCATTTTATTGGGCGAAGCCGCGTCGGGCGAGAGAATCA
>JAKAMM010000066.1 GCA_021812905.1 Chloroflexota bacterium
ATGCTGGAACTGCCAGAGTATCGGGAGCGAATCAGAAAGTGACACGCTTCATTCTGATCCGGCACGGGGAGACCGACTGGAATATTGAGGGCCGCTGGCAGGGACAGGCCGATGTCCCGCTAAATGAACGCGGACGTGAGCAAGCTATCCAGACCGCGCGTGCTTTGACCGGAATAAAATTTGCCGCCATTTATTCAAGCGATCTCTCGCGTGCACGCAAGACAGCTGAAGCGCTGGCGTCTGTCACCAAATTAAAGGTGCAATTCGATGTGCGTTTGCGTGAAATTCATCAGGGCAAATGGCAGGGATTGCTCGTTTCCGAAATTCAGGCGAGATATAAGGAAGCATTTCAGCTACGGATGACGGACCCAATGTCGGTAGCGCCGCCCGGCGGAGAAACAGCCTTGCAGGTGATGGAACGCGTCGTGGCCGCGATTGAAGAAATACGTCGAAAGCATTCCGGCGAAACTGTGGCCGTTGTTTCTCATGGGTTCGCGATTGCCTGCCTGCTGACACATTATCACAACTTGCCCATCGAAAAGGTTTGGGATTTGATACCCGAGAACGGCGGATGGCGGGAGATCAAAGTGGATAAGTAAAACGCAAAGATGCAAAACGCAAAATGCGAAGACGCAAAGGTAATAAGAACTTTGCGTCTTCGCATTTATGGATTCAATCAGGAATTATGCTGATTTTTTTATCTGTGAAATCTGCGTAATCTGTGGATTGTACTACACAAACTTTATTCTTCTCGCCGCGAAAGCGACCATTCTCAGCAGCAACATGCCGTGCTTCCAGCGCGAAATATTTGTGGAGCCATAGGTGCGCTCGCGATAGCGGATTGGCAGATCAACGATCTTTAGGTTGAGCTTGGCCGCACCGAAGATGAGATCGTAATCTCCGAACGGGTCGAAGTCGCCGAAGTAATTTCGGTTGGCGGCGATCAGTTCGTAATCTTTTTTCCACAAGACCTTTGTGCCGCATAACGTGTCTTTGATGGGCTGACCAAGCATCCACGAAAAAGCCACGCTGAAAAATTTGTTGCCGAGAAAATTCAAGCCCTGCATGGCTTCCTTTTCCATTGGGTAGACCAGGCGCACTCCGTTGATGAATTCGCCTTTGCCGTCGCGCAGCGCCTCGTAGAAGCGCGGCAGATCTTCTGGCGGGACAGTCATGTCGGCGTCGAGGATCATCAGCACATCGCCCTTGGCTTCCGCGAAGCCGAGTCGAATGGCGTCCGCTTTGCCGATGCCGGTTTGACGGAACAACCGGCTCGAGGCGCCGCCCTGAGCTTGTCGAAGGGTGCCGGGATGAGCCGCCATTTCGCGTTCGATGGCCGCGTAGGTATCGTCGCGTGAATGTCCTTCCACGAAGACCAATTCCGTCTCGCGTCCCATTTTGGGCGTGCGTTCGAAGATGGCTTTGATGTTGCCCGATTCATTACGCGCCGCGATGACCACGGAAACGGTCGGCTCTTTAACCGGCTCGGGCTGCGGGCGGGCGATCAAAAAATTGGCGAGGGCGAATTCATTGAAAGGCCACAGCCGCACCAGAAATTTATTGGCGAAACCGCCAAGCGGAAGCGGCCAGAGAATTTCCTGCCAGCCGCGGATCGGTTCGAAGCCCGCCAGATTCAACATGCCGCGCAGGTCGGAGGGCGTCAGCCAGTTTTGCGGAAGCATGGGCGCCGCCAGATTTAATTTTTGTGCGAGGGCCAGAGTCAGTTGCCAAAGTCCGCTATAAAAATTGAAGATGATGCGCGTGGATGGAGCGCATACATGGCGCAGTTGTTCGAGCGCGCGTTGAACGTCCCATAAGTCGTTGATCGTGTCGGAGAAAATGATGAAGTCGAACGGCTCTTCGATGGAGGATAGATCGTGCGCGTCGGCTTGAACAAATTCGAGGGTCGCGTGTTTGGCGCGGGCACGCTCCAGCATGGATGCAGAAAAATCGAGGCCGAGTCCGCGTGAGGGGCGGAGCGAAGCGAGCAGGTCGCCCTGTCCGCAGCCGATTTCCAGAATCCGCTGTCCGGGCGTGATCAGGAAGCGATAAATTTCCGCCAGGCGGCGATGATAGTGTCCGCCCCATCCATTCCAAGAATCACGCTTGCGCGCCACCGCGTCCCAGTGAGCGATATGTGTTTGTTGATAGAGCTGTCCGGCAGAATCAAAAAGAGTTTTCGTTTCCATGTCGGCCCTGATTGTACGTGGTGAATGGTTCTTTGCAAAGGTCTATGTTATAATTCAGTGACTGAATTTTGAATTATGGAAACATCAAACGAAACCGACCGAGAACTTACATTGCTTGAACACGTTGAGAATAATCCCGACGTGAATCAAGCCACGCTTGCCACGCAATTGGGTGTGGCTGTTGGCACGGTCAACTGGCACCTCAAACGGCTGATCGCAAAAGGGTATGTCAAAGTGCAGCGCGCTGAACGAAAGAAATTGCGTTACATCATCACACCTGAGGGCATTGCTTTGCGCGCTCGTCTGACAGTGAATTACATCGAGCGTTCGTTCGATCTTTACCGCAAAACCCGCTTGCGCGTGAAAGAGCATTTGGATGCTGTCCGCGCCGCGGGATTCACGCGTGTTCGCGTGATCGGCGAGGGCGATGTGGCCGATATTTGCAAACTCTCATGTCTTGAGCAGGGTTTTGTGATCGTTCAGGATACGGATGCGCCCACGCTCGAGGTCAAGGGATTCAAGGTTGTGTTGAACATGGGAGCGCGCGCATGAAGACGGATCGCCACATTCTGATCACCGGCGGGGCGGGCTACATCGGTTCACTCCTGACCTCGGAACTGCTGAGGGCAAATTTTAGCGTTACCGTGGCTGACAGTTTGCTGTTCGGCGGCGAGTCGCTGGTTGCTTTTTTGCAGCATCCCAATTTTCATTTTGTCAAAACCGATGTGACCGAGCCGCGCGCCGTCCGCGATGCGCTGAAAAAAGATTGGTCCAAGCCGGAGGCAGTTATTCATCTGGCGGGCATCGTCGGGTTCCCGGCATGTCAGGCAGTAGGGAAGCAGGCGGCGTGGCGGTACAACGTTGAAGCCACGAAACTGGTCTTCGAGCAGGCGTCCGTTTTGGGGGCGGAGAGATTCGTATTCGCGTCCACGTACAGCAATTATGGCCTCGCGTCTGACGGCAAACCGGTTACGGAAGAATCGCCGCTGAATCCGCAATCGTTATATGCCGAGACAAAGATCGCGGCCGAAGAATATTTGCTCAAACAAAAAGATGCATCCTGTGCGCCGCTGTCATTTCGTTTCGCAACTTTATATGGCATTTCACCGCGCACGCGTTTTGACCTGATCGTGAATCAATTTGTTTTGGATGCCTATACAAAACGCCAGTTGTTAATTTATCAGCGCGGATATTCGCGCTCGTTCGTGCACGTCAAGGATGTGGTGCGCGGAATTATGATGGGTCTGGATGCGCCGCAGGAAAAAATTCGCGGGCAGGTTTACAATCTCGGCGCCGATGATGGCAATTACACGAAAGACCAGATCGTCCAGTTGGTATTGAAGCGAATGCCGGAGACGGTGGTTGAATACAAAGACTTAACCTTCGGCGGCGATATGCGCGATATTACGGTTTCATTCGCCAAGGTCAAACGTGAACTTGGCTTTGAGACAACGCTGAATGTGGACGATGGCGTGCGCGAGTTATTGTATGCTTTGAAAACCGGCCTGATCCGCAATCCGACGGATGAGAAATACCGGAATGCACAGTTTATAGTGCAATAGGTTCAAAGTTCAAGGTTTAAAGTCTAAGGTTGAGACATGACAAGCGCAAAGCGATTTGAAGATCTTGAAATCTGGCAAAGGTCAAAGGAGTTGGCGAATCTTATTTATAAGCTTTCCTCCGGCGGAGAGTTCGCGCGGGATTTTGGTTTGCGTGATCAAATGCGCCGCGCGGCAGTTTCTGTGATGTCAAATATCGCTGAAGGATTTGAGAGTCAAACTCAGGTCACATTCATTCAATTTTTAGGACGCGCGAAAGGCTCTGCGGGCGAAGTGCGCGCCCAACTTCATATTGCAAAAGATCAAGGTTATCTTACTGAAGAACAATTTGATGTGGCCTTATCGCTGGCAGAAATTTCCAGTAAACAATTAACTCGTTTTATTCAATATCTTCAAACCCAACCCAATACCCGCCGTGTGCGGGAAGACGGAGAAATCTACGATGTCGAACATTAAACCTTCAAACCTTCAACCTTCAACTTTTTGGCAATATAAAAAAGTGATCGTTACTGGTGGTGCAGGATTTCTTGGCTCGTTTGTGACCGGGAAACTCAAACAACGCGGCGCAACGGATATTTTCATTCCGCGCATCGAGAATTACAACCTGGTGGATTCCAACGATATCCGCCGCATGTATTCAGACACATTGAAGGATGTTGACCCGAAGAACGTGGTCATCATTCATCTTGCGGCCAACGTCGGCGGGATCGGCGCCAACCGCGAACATCCCGCTGATTTCTTTTACGATAATTTGATGATGGGTGTGGAATTAATGCATCAGGCTTACAAAAATGAAGTGGGGAAATTTGTGGCGATTGGAACGGTTTGCGCGTATCCAAAATTCACGCCGGTGCCGTTCAAGGAAGAAGACTTGTGGAGTGGTTATCCCGAAGAGACCAATGCGCCCTACGGCCTTGCCAAGAAAATGATGCTTGTGCAGGCGCAGGCCTATCGCCAGCAGTATGGCTTCAATGCAATTTTTCTCCTGCCGGTGAATCTGTATGGTCCGCGCGATAACTTCAATTTGCAATCCTCACATGTGATCCCTGCGCTGATTCGCAAAGCGATTGAAGCGACCGAGCGCGGTGACAAGGAACTGGCCGTGTGGGGCGATGGTTCGCCGACACGCGAATTTTTATTCGTCGAAGATGCTGCGGATGGAATTGTCAGCGCGGCGGAAAAATATAACGGCGACCGGCCGGTCAATCTCGGTTCAGGCTATGAGATCTCGATCAAGGATTTGGCGGAGATGATCGTCAAGATGACGGGCTTCCAGGGAAAGCTCACGTGGCAGACCGATAAACCAAACGGCCAGCCGCGCCGAGGTCTGGATGTGTCGCGCGCAAAAGAATTATTCGGTTGGAGCGCGCAAGTCCCGTTCGAAGAAGGCATGCGTCGCACGATTGAATGGTACAAAACCAATCAGAAGAAATAGTTCAAATGGCAATTCAAACCGTCTCACACGAACCGACCACTGTCTATATCAAACCGTCTAAGGGTCTTGCGACGCTTCACTTGCGCGACCTGTGGACGTATCGCGAACTGGTCTTCTTTATGATCTGGCGCGATATCAAAGTCCGTTATAAGCAAACCATGCTCGGCGCGGCTTGGGCGATTATCCAACCTGTCATGACCATGTTGGTTTTTAATTTCATCTTCAACGGTGTTGCAAAAGTGTCGAGCGACGGCGTCCCATATCCGATCTTTTCCTACACCGCGCTTCTGCCGTGGGGATTATTTGTGGCTGCGCTCAACAATGCCAGCCGTTCGCTGACATCGAACAGCAACATGGTGACCAAGATTTATTTTCCGCGTCTGGTTCTGCCGGTTGCATCTGTGTTGTCAGGTCTGGTGGACTTTGCCATCTCGTTCGTGATCCTGATTCTCTTGATGTTCTATTACAAAGTCACGCCTGCCTGGAATGTGTTGTGGGCTTTGCCGTTATTCCTTCTGTTGGCAATTGTCGCCGCTTTGGGCGTAGCCTTGTGGCTTTCTGCGATTAACGTTCAATACCGCGACGTGAACTATGCGCTTCCCTTCCTGACCCAGTTCTGGCTCTTTGCAACTCCCGTTGCTTATTCTGCAAGTGTTATTTCACCGAAATGGCGGCTGGTTTATTCCCTCAACCCGATGGCCGGAGTGGTGAACGGATTCCGCTGGGCTTTGCTTGGATCAGGCAGCGGCCCCGATGCAGCCTTATGGGTCTCGGTTGGAATTTCCCTGCTGGTGCTGGTGAGCGGACTGTTCTATTTCCGCGGTATGGAAAAAACTTTCGCGGATACGATCTAAAATGACCATTGCGATTCGCGCTGAACACTTAAGTAAAAGATACCGCATCGGTGCCGCGCAGCAGAAATTCCAGTATGGAATGTTGCGCGATGTATTGACGGATACCTTCACTGCGCCGGCGAGATGGGCGAAGAGCATGGCTCACCGCTCAAGTAATCCTCAACTGCCTACGGAGAAAAATTTTATCTGGGCGCTCAACGATGTTTCTTTTGACCTTGAAGAAGGCCAGGTTCTTGGCATTGTCGGACGGAACGGTGCGGGTAAGAGCACTCTGCTCAAAGTTCTATCGCGCGTCACTGAACCGACTGTTGGTACCGTCTCTGTGCGCGGACGCGTCGGCTCTTTGCTCGAAGTTGGTACGGGCTTTCATCCTGAATTGACTGGTCGTGAGAATATCTTTTTGAACGGCGCTGTGCTTGGTATGAAACGTTCCGAGATCGAGCGGAAGTTTGACGAGATCGTTGACTTCTCTGAAGTTGGACAATTTATCGATACACCGGTAAAGCGTTATTCATCAGGCATGTATTTGCGGCTGGCCTTCGCGGTTGCTGCACATCTTGAGCCTGAGATCCTCGTTGTGGACGAAGTCCTGGCGGTGGGCGATGCTGAATTTCAGCGCAAGTGTCTTGGCAAAATGGGCGATGTCGCCCAGCAGGGGCGCACGGTTTTATTTGTGAGTCATAACATGTCCGCTATTCTGCGCCTCACGCAGGAAGCCATTGTTTTGAAAAAAGGCCAGCTCATCAAACGCGCGCCCACGCAGGAAGCCGTTGACTTTTATCTTTCATCCGGGCTGGCCGAAACAGGTGAGCGCCTTTGGGGTGCGGATGATATTCCAGCCATGGCCGCGCCGTTCAAACCGATCGCGCTGCGCGTCAAAGATCGAAGCGGAAAAGTAGTGGACACCGTCCGCTCGACCGAACCGGTCACCATCGAATGGGAATATCAACTCGATGCTCCCGTCACCGGTCTGCGTGTGGGTATGTATCTCAACACGATGCGTGCGGAATATGTCTTCACTGCATTCGACACCGACGATGCAAAACAGTTTGAACAATTCGGTGCGCGCCAGGCGGGACATTATTTCAGTCGCTGCATCATCCCCGCTGATTTTTTTAACGAAGGCCGTTATTCGCTGGGTGTCAACGCCAGTTCATTCGCCGTGCGCCGTTATTTTATGGACGACAACGCGCTCTCGTTCAACGTGGACATCACCGGCGCGCCCGGCACACAATGGCCTGAAGCGCGCCAGGGGCCTGTTCGCCCGCGATTGAATTGGGAGATCGAAAAAGTTGAATAGGTCTCGGTACGGCGGCGGTCGAGTAACGTTCTTTGCGTACACTTGCACCTGGCGCAAGTGCAGGCGTCGAACCCGCCGCCTACTCGACCACCTGATATGAAAAATGTAATCAAACAAGTCATCGCACAAATTCCGTTCACTGCCGACCTTTACGATTCGATGCGTAAGGATCGTCCGAACACGCGCTACAACCTGAGCCAACTCGAAGCCGCATTGCCGAAGGCTGTTGAAGAAGCGCGGCCTTTTATTCAAAGCGCAAAACCGAAAAGCAAACTCCTGCTCTTCGCCACTTTGCATTACTGGGTCGAGCAGGCTGCCATCGTTGGACTTGCTTTGCGCGGCATGGGACACGAAGTCACCGTCGCTTATTTGCCGTATCACGATTGGCGCAAGGACATCAACAAATTTGACCTGCGGCGGCAGGATTTATACACGCGGCGTGTTTTGAAACCTCTCGCCGGACTCGTGAACGTCGCTTCCCTGCTCGACCCTTCGACACGCTCAGGGCAGCGCATCAAACCGGCCTCCGTTTTACCGGCTTCTCTCAAAGCTGGCATTTCCCTCGTCTCCAACTACGACGCGCAATACACGCTTCAAGTCGAAGATGTGAATACGAACTCTGCGTTGTATCAGATGAGACTCAAACGTAACGACTTTGCCGCGCGCGCCGCACTGGCCTTGATCCAATCCGAGAAGCCAGACGCGATTTTGATCCCGAACGGGACGATCACAGAACTCGGCGCGGTCTATCGTGTAGCGCGCCATCTGAATATCCGCACGATCACGTATGAATTCAACGACCAGCGCGAGCAAGTCTGGATCGCGCAAGATGATGAAGTCATGCACCAGAATACAGACGCTTTATGGAAAGCGCGCGGCGGAAATAAATTGACAAACC
>JAKAMM010000067.1 GCA_021812905.1 Chloroflexota bacterium
GGAGGCGCGTGAAAATGGCAGCAGCCAGGGGCGAACGACAGCGGTTTCCCGTGCAGACAAATAAGATGGATGGCAATTTGATCCTATTACTACTTAAGCAAAATCGTGTACTTTCACCGCCAAGTCAAAATTCTTGCTCAAGCCGCCGTCCTCGGCGGCGAGGACGCCGCCGAGAGCATAAAGAGGTTTCCGGTGCAGACAAATAGAATGGATGGCAATCTGTGCCTATTTTGGATTTCTGGGCAACAGCAGCCACTGCCCGGCCGTCAAGGCAGTGTCTTCTGTCAACAAGTTATATTGGCTGAGTTGTGCGCTATCCACCCCCAGGCTGTCGGCCAACTGTTTTCTTGCTCAAGCCGCCGTCCTCGGCGGCGAGGACGCCGCCGAGAGCATAAGGACAAATGGAATGGATGGCAATCTGTGCCTATTTTGGATTTCTGGGCACGAGCAGCCACTGCCCGGCCGTCAAGGCTGTATCTTCTGTCAACAAGTTATATTGGCTGAGTTGTGCGCTATCCACCCCCAGGCTGTCGGCCAACTGTTTGAGGCTTACGCCGGTGGTAGTGACCAGATAGGCTTGAAACTGCGGCAATCCGGCGACCCGAGTCTCGTTCACAGGGATCACCAGCGGCAGATCAGCCCACAGCGGTGTGGGCAGGAAGTAATTGAGGGCCTGAATGGCGGCGACAGTGGTGTGGTAACGGCCGGCGATCAAGTCCAGGCTTTCCCCGGGCAGGACGCGGTGGATGAGCAAGGTTGGGCTCACCCCAATGGGTGTCTCCAACCCCAGCGGAGCAAGCACGAGTGTTGGCATCTGGGTTCCCATATCAGAGGTGGCAGGGGCCTCAGAGGCCAGAGTCGTGGTCTGCGCCAGCGCAGTAGGTGTAAAGTAGACCGGTGTGCTGGTCCCCGTGGACAAAGGCTGAGGCGTCTGAGTGAGGACGGAAGGGCTGGGATGGAGTACCTCAGTCGGCGGCGCCAGACCCAGGTCCGGGAAGGGGCGGCCGTGGGTCAGCCACGGTAAACCGATCAGGCCGCCGATCACCAACACAGCCGCCAGAATCGCAATCCACAGCCACGCAAGCGGCCTGCTGGATCCCAGCGGCCAGTTGCCCTGTGCATCTTGGGGCAGACTGGGATGCCGATACCCTGGAAATACAGGGCATTGGGCGTATGTATCCGCCAGGCAGAACGAGCGCTGGTATTCCAGATCGACCGGCGCAGGCCTCCTGACGTGTTGACAGAAATTGATCTCGGACGGAAAGGCTACCTGGGTATCAGGGTCGTCCCGCAAGCCGAGGTAGGGGCAAGTGGAAGTATTCACATGGCGATCCTTGTTGTGGAGGGCAATTGGGGAATGATCTTTGGTGAAAATGGAAACTTAATTGGTGTTGTCACGCAGCATTTTCCCTCATCGCTTCGACAGGCTCAGCGCGCCGCCCCGGCCCTTCCCCCGACCCTTCGGCTGTGCTCAGGGCAGGCGGGGAAGAGAGTCGCCTCTCCTTTTGGGAGAGGGTTAGGGTGAGGGTTGCGTACTATCAGTAACTGATGCCATTGCGAGTAAAACGAAGCAATGACATGCGTGCCTATGTCCCTTTGGCCGGCTTGGTTTCTTCACGCTTCGCCGCAGGAACGGCGGGGACAGCCGGTACAGCCGGAGTTGAACGTTCGAGTTCAGGGCCGGAATAATAGTGACCATAGCCTTTTTTGTAATCGGCATAGATATTGGGGTAACCGCCATAATTGTAGGCCCGGTTGCGGGGGATTCGATTCATGACCACGCCGATCACGCGCGCCCCGGCGCGCTTCATCTGCTCGACGGTGAACAGGGCTGTTTCCAGGGAGGTCTTGCCAGGTCGGATCACCAGCAGGACGCCATCGGCGTGACTAGCCAGGATGGATGCATCCGCCACCAGGAAGGGCGGGGCATCAATGACCACGATATCGGCCTGGTTACGGGCGGCTTCCAGGATCAGGCCCATCTTCTCCGAAGCCAGGATGTCGGCCGGGTTGGGCGGCAGGCTGCCGCTGGTAACGACCGCCAGGTTCTTATCTTTCCAGGCCGTAACCACCTCTGGAAACAAGGCGGAGCTGCGGAACATATCGCTCAAGCCTTTGCGATTGGTCAGGCCCAAATAGTGATGGATGCGCGGCCGCCTCAGGTCGGCATCGATCAATAAGACATGTTTGCCGCCCTGAGCCAGCGTAATGGCCAGGTTGACCGCGATACTGGTCTTGCCCTCAGCGGGGTTGGGGCTGACCACCAGCAAAATTTTGATCTCCTTGTCCACATTGGCAAACTCCAGGTTGGTGCGCAAGGTTCGAAAAGCCTCGGCCACCGGTGAACGCGGATGTTCGGCCACATAGGCCGTTTCCGGCCCGCGCTGGATCTCGGCAATATAACCGATCACCGGCAGTTTGAGCCGTTCGTTGATCTGGTCGGCAGTCTTGATCGAATCATCCAGGCTCTCGACTAGGAAAACCGCACCAAACGCCAACATCAGGCCGGCCAGCCCACCCAACAAAGTGTTGAGCAGTACGCGCGGCCGCACCGGGTCTGCGGAGGCTGTGGGCGAATTGATCTGCACCACATTGGGCATGTTCTGCATGCGCTGCTGCCGGACGGTCTCGCGGTTATTCAGGGTGCTCAGATAGATCTGCTGGTAGAGAGTCAAGTTATTCTGAAGGTTGGTGATCTCATCGCTGCTTCCCTGAATCTTGCCCGAGGCCAGCAAATCGGTGTAATTTTTCTGATAAACCGCCAGTAAATCCTGCTGGGTAGTGAGATCGTCCTGCCTGGCGGCCAGGGCTTTGGCGAGCGCACCGGGCTCCACCAGCGGCGTCAGCCAGTCGATCTCGGCTTGCAGACTCGCGATCTGGGCCTGCGTATCCTTGACGGCCGCCTCCAAGGCGGCAGCCTGAGCCTGGAGGGTCGGGTCTTGGGCTGCTTTTGGATCGCTGGCCTGCTGGGCTTGCAGGGCCTGATAATCAGCCAGCTGCTGGGTGAGGGCCGTTTGGGAGGCTTTCAAACGGTTCTGATCCGCCGTCAGGGCCGTCCCTGCGCTGGCGGGGCTGAGCGCCTTCAGCTTGCCGATCTCGGCCTGGTCGGCTGAGATGGCGGCCTGTGTGGTTTGGATCTTGGCCTGCGCCCCAGCGGTCTGCTGAGTGAGGGCATCCGCCGTCGCCTGTTTGATCTGGGCCTGGGTATCGCTAATCTGCTTATTGATTTGGTCGATCTGGGCGGTCAGGCTGTTTTCAGCACTGGTATAGCGCCCGGATTGAAGGTTATCGTTCTGCTCGATCAGCACCTGCACCAGTGTATTGGCTATGGACACAGCCCGGGCCGGGAGCGGGTCGTCAACCGTGATATTGATGATCTGGGTGTTGGTGGCGGCCGAGACTTTGACTTGATTCTTGTCGATCAGGCCTCCCACCCGCGTTGCCACGCTGGTTAAGACCCAATCCTGGGTGAGCAGCTGCACATAAGTATCCGCGATCTGCTGGCTGTTGAGAGCCTGGGTGATATCCGTCACCGGACTACTAGATGAAGATGAGCGCGTGATCATCACCTGGGTATTGGCCTCGTAGATTGGCGTTTGCAGCTTGCTGACGACGAAGGCCGCCGCCGCGCCCAGGAGCGCGGCCAGGACTAACAGCCAGGCCCAGCGGCGCAGCAAGTCCAATATGCGTTTGATATCGATTTCATCAGCAGGTTCAAATTCTTGAGCTTGGTTTTGTTCCATTGGAACTCCCTATAATTTTATTTCGGTTGCAGTCAGGGCTTTCGCTTTATCCGCTAATACCCTGCGGGCACACGTCTTCGCAAATATGCGCGAATTTTGAAGTCAAATTTGTGAAGATTAACGAAAATTCGCGGATTGTTCCTGATCGAGCGAAAGTCCTAGCAGTCCAAATTATCATTCTTTAATCAGGTCTTCAACGGCATGCATGAATTTTGAAAGAATAACCTCTTTTTCCAAATACCGGCAAGCATATTCCCGGCCTAAGTGCCCCAGACGGGCGCGTTCACCAGGATCTTTGATCAGAGCAAGAATTGCCTCGGCCAGGGCTGGCGCGTCTTCCGGCGGCATAACCACTCCCAAGCGCCCCACAATCTCGGCTACTTCAGTGCCGGGGTTGGCGGCAGCAATGACTGCTTTACCGCTGGCTAACATGCCAGAAAGCTTGGAAGGCATGACCAAATCGGCGGCATCCGCTCGCTGCGGCAATAGGTGAATATCTGCAATATTTAAAAGTTGGTTCAGTTTTTCAAGCGGTTGTAAAGGTAGAAATTGGGCATTCGGCAGACCTTGTGCGTCGCTCTCCAAATCCGATCGAAGCGCCCCATCTCCACACAGGACAAAGTGAATTTTGGTCTGTGCTTGCAGGTGTCTGGCGGTCTCTATAACATTTTCAAGCCCTTGCTTGTGGCCCATATTTCCTGAATATAACACGATAATTTTATCATCAGGAATACGCAACTCTTTCTTCAATGATATCTGAGGCACAGATAACGGAAAGATCAACCTCGTATCCACCCAATTGGGAAACAAAAATGTTTTTTCTGGGGCAACCCCTTTTCGTGACAGGCGTGCCATCATTCGATTTGAAATGGTGGAGATTCGATCAAAACGCATCAACAGTCCATGCTCTGCCCAGCCAGCTATTTTTGTGATCAGGTGGTTGGCAGGTAACATGCTTAAATTTGTGGCGGCATCCAATTCAAAGTCTTGAATATGCAGCCAGGCCTTTGCCCCGCACAAACGCGCTGTGAACAAGGCAAAAGGCGCATTAAAAAATGATGGGGCAATACACAGGATCAGGTTGGGCCTCCAACAGCCTTGCCCTAAAAGAACAGGAAAACTGCTAAACGCAAATGAGAGCAAGTGCAGCAGACGCGTGATCCCTGAAGGTTTGCGCGGCACCCACAACGGACAGCGTTGAATTTCGACACCCTGCCAGATTTCTTTTTGATATCGCCCGGCGCGGTAACCCTGCTGTACTTGCCAATGCGGGTAATAAGGCGGCGTGGTGATGACACGCACCTGATGTCCCTGACCCGCAAGGTAAGCCGCCAGTTCGCCGCTATATTTGCCAATGCCGGTCGGTTCAGGGTGGAAGTTGAGACCGACAATGAGAATTTTTGACAAGAGACTTTTCCCGTTTGTTTTATTTCTTTTGCGTAAATAAAAAGTCACCCTGCACAGCTGCACCATTCTTTTCATAATACATATTATAGACGCCGATCAAGATAAAACGTCTTTGTTCAAGCCACGCGATGATCTGGTGTGCCAGCGCTTGACCTTCGTACAACTCAATAAATGAGCATTCGATATAGAGATGCGAAAATTTATCAAGGATATCTTCACAGCCTTGTAAAACATCCAATTCAAAACCTTGCACGTCAATTTTTAAGAGCGAGGCGGATGGAATGGATATATCCCCAAGCGCTTGTGACAAGGGCAGAACGGTTACCTGACGTGTTTCCTTTTCGGTCGCGCCGGGGAACATGCTGGATTGTGTCTTCGTGATAGGCAACATGGACGAAGAATCATCGTCCATGGTTACGTGTATGGTAGAAACCGTTTTCTCCCGACCAATGGCACAGGGATGCAATGTAACATTCGGATCATTGCTAAAAATTCTTTTGAAGATTTGCGCTGGTTCTTCCAGAGGTTCAAACGAATGGATCTTTGCTAAAGGGAATACCTGGCGAGCAATTAACGCAAATTGACCACGGTTGGCACCCACATCAACTACGCATTCACAACTTAAATTCTGTAAAACAAATTTATGTTCTATTCCTGCCGCCGCACCTTTTAAAAGTGCGGAGAAAAGAAAAGGATTCAAGATGGCCTGACTTAATTTCATTAATCTTAACCAAAACATGCTTTATCTCCGCAAGATCTTTGATAGATGCTTGTAGTCTGATTGAAAAGGTCTTTAGAAAGGTTACTTCTGCATAAGGTTGTTTTACGGCTTGCGCAGGACAACCTGAGCAAAACTTGTTAAATAAGGGTTGGGATGCTGGGCCAAATAATGCGAGTAGGCTTTATGTAAATCTCTAATTATAGGAATTCTATTGTAATAAGTACTTCCAAAAAAACCTCGATACTCAAGTATCTCATAACCAATTTCAGTAAGCATTGCCAACATGGGGGGGGTAGGGCCGTAGCACCAACTGTAATAGGCAGGAAATTTCCCTGATTGATAGCGGTCTCTTGGCAGAAAAATATCCAGCAAAAAAGACGACAGCCGTTCAGGAATCAGCCTGTTTACAAGAAAGGGCAATGCGTACAGCGTGGGGAAATAATGAACAGCCACTCCGCCCGGTTTCAGCATGGAAAAAATATTCGTATGAAATGATTTTCCGTTTCTTACATGCTCCGCCATCATTTTTGTGATCACAAAGTCAAAGCGCTCAGTGGGAATAAAATCATTCGCTTCAATATCCTGGATTATTTTTTTATATCCCATTGGAGCTTTCTCAAGCTCTTCGCTCGAAATATCCAACGCCGTGCAATCCAATTGATTTTCGTTTACAAATTGCAGGGGAAGAACGGGGTTTGCGCCACCGCCCACATCGCAAATTTTCCGGGCATTGTGTTCCCGTATTAGCGGCTGCACAAATTCGGGGTATGCAGCCCATTCATTTCCTGATTGCAAATAGATTATTTTCAGTATCAAATCGGTCTCCAAACTTTGCGTCCAGATCACCCCGTTTTTCCTGTGCTATAGGTTTTCGGGCGTTTCAGCCTATATACCCAATTCCCTCATTTTTTTATTCATATCGGCGGCGATTTTTTTCCAACTATATTGCGAGGCATATTGCCGACAAAGCGCGCGTTGCAACGGTAAGACGCCCGTGTCTTTGAATTTCCGTAAATGACTAACCCATTCCTGCGGCTCGTCAGAATACAGGTTTGGGGCAAACTCTTGCCCGGACAGGTATTTCATATTGACAGTGGCTAATACCGGCAATCCCGCCGCTAACGCGTTAAGCAATTTGAGTTTTGCGCCATTTGTGTATGGAAATGGGGCAATCATAAAAGTAGCGCGCCCATATTGGGCGCATAGTTTTTCTTCGCTGGCATCGGGGAACAATTGCCAGTTTTCTTGTTCGCAAAGACTCCGCACCGCCTCGGACGGTTGGCTACCCAGTACGGTCATTTCAATCTTTTGTTTGAATTTGTCTTTTAAGACGGTCCAGAAGCGCTGCTGAAAAAAAACTAGCGCGTCGTAGTTTGTTTTTACACCGAGCGAACCGACGAATAATAAGCGGATTGTTCCGTCGTAGGGCGCGTCGTCGGGAATTTTTAGCATATCTACGCCTACGGGAACGACAAAGCCGTTATGTTCGGGATCCCATTGTCGGTAGCCTTTAAGGTCGCTTTCGGTTGCGTGGGCGAAGAAAAAATCTTTGGCGCGTTTTTGTAGGAATTTTTTTATCCAGTTTTCAGAAACTTGGGATGCTAATTTTTGTAGCGGGTTGTTGGAAAATTGAGATTGATGCTGGAACCAGGCGATTTCATCGTTGTGGGTTAGGATGACAGCCGACTTTGTTTCCAGTTTCAACTGGGCGGATGCGATAAAACTGTAAATAATAACCGCTTGCGGATTTTCCCGCACAAGTTCTCTCGCTTTTTGGCGGTATGCATTCGTTAAAAATTTTTCCAGAAGATAATGGCTATTAAATGTCATAACGCGAAGCGCAGCCCACGATTTGGCGCGAAAATCGTTTTGAAAAAATTGTTGGTCTACAATCTCGCCGTTTTGACAGCGAGTAACGGTATTCGCGCCTAAAATGATCGTCTGCCCGCGAAAAAGACTCAGATTGCGCCCGATTCTCTCCGCATAAATATCTCCCCCGTTGCGAAGCGGATATTTAATGTGCGGGGCTAAAACAATTAATGAACTATTCATTGATCTACTTGAATAGAGTTTGGAATAGAGTATTCCTCGGGGATGAAAATTCGATTGGGGCGTTGCCCCTCCGGAATGTCTCCGCCTTGGCGCGAGGGTCTTATCATATTATTAGAGACGGTAACGTAGGATTTGTAGCGGAGACTGTAAAAAAAATCAAAAAGATATCGGGAAGTATCTTCCGCCGTTTCCGCTATCACAATCGGCCTTGCGCGTTCGAGAATTTTTTTCGCG
>JAKAMM010000068.1 GCA_021812905.1 Chloroflexota bacterium
AGGCGCTGATATTTGTGTGGCAATCCACACAGGCGACATTTTCCTGACTGTGAACGCCATGATCGAACAAACTCGAGTCAATAAACAGCGAAAGTGTTTCGCCGCTGGGCAGGGTCTTGCTCAAGTTAGGCTGATTGTGGCAACCCAGACAATAATCATTGGAAGGCTTATCCTGCGAAGCAGAAGGCAAAACCGGGCTGGCGATATTTGCCGCATCCGCTTTTGACGTTAGTGCGGCCGCCGCCACGAGAATCAGACTCACCCCGACAATAAAGAGGGTCAACCTGAGCCGATTTGAGAACCACTTGATCATTGCATTCTCCTAATTTCCGAACAATTTCGTTCAAGAAATGCTCGCCTACATTAAGGGCGAATAAGACAATTCTAAATGATTTTTTATATCAAAATAGTGCTGAATATCACTAATTCGGTATGATTAGTTGTCGCACACTATTCAAAGGGATGGCGGGCGCAATGCGCCCGCCATCCAAATTCATCCCCAGGTCTTTTGTATTCAAACGTTATGGGCGTTTGAACTTCGCGACGTCGCCGCCGATATCCTTGATCGAGTCATACAGGAATTGCATAACGTATTTTGGATTGTGGGCAAACGCACCAGGATCCTTGATGGAATACTGATAGTTGTAGGCGGCCTCCAACAAACGAGGGGTAAAGGCGTTGTAGCTAATCTTGCCTTTGTCGTTAGTATCGGCCTTGCCATCTTTGTTCGCATCAACGAAGAAATACGGATAGGAAGCGGCGTCGTAAACGATCGGCGTGCCATTCTTCTCGGCATAGGCTTGGATCCCGGCGTAGAGAGCTGTGCGGAAGCTATCAATCTCTTTATATATGCCTTCCGTGGTGTCGCCATTGCCGTTCCAGTCAGTTGTGTCGGTAGCCATGCGAATATTCTCGAGGTCCGCAACACCATTCACGTTCGTGTGGCAGGCTTTGCATGCATCGGTCTTGACGTTCAAAGCATGGACATCATGGCAGTCGGTGCACTTGTTGAGCGGATGAGTCGCATTGTAACCAACATACTTTTGATTGGCGTACTCGTACGCACCCTGGGCCTGGGTACCGAAGAGAGTTGCGCCGGCGGCAAAGTAATGCACATTCTTGAAGGTGATCTTGGCATCGACCGTGTCAGCCGCTTTGCCAGCCAGATAGTTATTCACGGTCACAGTGGATTCGCGACCCTGATGGCACTCGATGCACAGGTTGGCATCTTCAGGAATCAGGTTACCCTTATCATCCTTCTTGGTGCTGAAGGTCAGCTGTGCGCCATTGGGGAAGGGTACAGTAGTGACTGCAATGCGGTCGGGGCCGGCGGCTGTCGTATGGCAGGTAATGCACATGAAGCCATTGGAGGCAGGCTGACCAACTATACCGGTGATCTGGATGCCAGACTTGGTAACAACTTCCGTTCCCTTATTGGCAATATATTGCGGCATGCCAGTCGCGCTGTGGCACTTGGCGCAGCCAGCATCAACGATGCCGGTTTTATCCCAGTGGCGGAACGGCCCGGTATCGCCAGCAAAGTGGCCGGCGTCATTGCGAGCCATCTTGCTCATATCAACCGGCTTGGAGATCTTGCCATTCAAGTCGGCAGTCGAGTCATACAGCAACTCGATGATGTACTTAGCGTTGTGAGCAAAGGCACCGGGATCCTTGACGGAAACCTGATAGTTATAGGCGGCCTTCAAAAGGCGGGCTGTGAACTTGTCGTAGCTGATGTTCTTTCCAGCGCTGTCCTTGGCAATCGCGCCATTCGCGTCAGCAACGAAGAAGTACGGATAGGCTGTCCCATCATAAACGATCGGCGCGCCAGCGACTTCGGTGGCATACATCTGGATCGAGCTGTACAGGGTATCCTGCAGGCCCTTGATCTCAGCCGCAATACCTTCCTTCACGTCACCATTACCGTTGTAGTCGACCAACGATCCGTTCATGCGCACATTCTTGAGATCGTCAACAGTCTTGACGTTCGTATGGCATTCGGCGCATTTGTCAACACGAACCGTGGTTGCATGTTGATTGTGGCAGGCAACGCAGGTATCCATGCCATTTACATGGCGGAACTTGGGATCGTAGACTTTGCCGTCGTACTCATAACCCATCTGGGCCTGGGAACCGTACAGCGTACCACCGGCAGCAAAATAGTGAACGTTGATAAAACCAAAGCTGGTTTTCTTACCGCTTGCATCCGTGATCGGAGCGACCACAGCATCGACATCGGTAACTTTGAAATCAGCGATCTTCTTATCAACGCTGACCTTGGACTCGCGTCCCTGGTGGCAGGTCATGCAAAGTGCTTCGCCTTCCTCGGAAGTGTCTACAACTTTTCCGGAGGGGAAAGTGACGGATGTCAGAGCGGCGGCTTTGTCATTATGGCAGGTCGTGCAGGTGAATGTGCCCTGAGGTGCGGGCACCGCGGCAGTAACCTTGCCATTCGCCACAAAATCCTGGAAACCGGCGCTGGTATGGCACTTGGCACAGGAAGTCGGGACCTCGGCGGGGTTAGCCTTGTTCCAGTGGTTGAAAGCTTCCGCGTCAGTTTTCGCGTGGCCTGAGCTTAAAAAGGCATCCATGTTCGGAACTTCCAGAGTGGGCTGGGCAACAGGGGTTGCACTCTGGGTTGTTGTTGCAGGGGTGGTTGCATTACCGCCGCAGGCTGACAGAACAGCCGCTGCGGCAATCAACACACCCATCAAAACGAGCATCTTTTTGAAAGACATTTTTGCATTCTCCTAATCATTGGGTTACAACTTGTTTTTCCGTACTAAGTTCTTGCCGAGACACCTCCTCCACAAAAGGGTAAATTTTCTAAATCAGGGGTATACAAGCAAGATTGTACGCTTTAGTAACATTAATCACAAGTTAAAATCGAGGCAAACTTACATGACAAAAGTCACAATTTTCAGGTTGGTAGATATAAAAATTTCGAACTCATTTCACATCTCAGATTTGCTTTTTCATAATATAAATGGGATAGAATCAGGTGGGTTTCGTGACAAATGTCTGAGCAATTTTCAGCATTCATTAATGTCATCATGTAGAATGAGACTGTTATAATATTTTCTTCAATCAATCCTCGGAGGTTTCCCATGGGACGTACGAAATTCATCATCGGCGGCTTGTTGATCTTGGGTGCGGTCATTTACCTGATCTTCTCATCCACACAGGCCAGCGCTGAATACTTTATGACCGTTGACGAACTCAACGCCAAAGGCGCGAGCATTGTCGGGCAGAACGTGCGTCTCTCCGGCGCAGTTGTCGGCGATACCATCCAATATGATCCAAAGACCTTGACACTGAGTTTTCAAATTGCCCACGTAACAGGCGACAACAATCAGGTCGAGGCGCAGGGCGGACTGGCCACCGTTTTACACGCGGCAGTCATCGACCCGAACCGGGCGCGCATCAAAGTGGTTTACAGCGGTCCCAAACCTGACCTGCTCAAGAATGAGGCCCAGGCTATCATGACCGGCCAGTTGGGTTCGGATGGCGTTTTCCATGCCGATGAACTTCTGCTTAAATGTCCAACCAAATATCAAGACGCCGTACCATCGCAGACAGCCAACTAATATTACAAAACCTGACAGGAGGCCTGTCAGGTTTTGTTTCAAGTCCCCAGTAGGAGATATCTATGCTCGCTGAAATTGGTTATGGTATTTTAGTGGTTGCTTTTTTTGTCGCGTTGTATAGTGTGGGCGCGGCTATTTATGGTGACCGAAAAAAATCGGCCGCCATCGTCGAGTCTGCGCGGCGCGCCATGTTGTTGCTGTGGCCCCTCATTACACTATCTGCCGCCTGTTTGATCTATCTGCTCGTCACCAATCACTTTGAAGTTTCGTTTGTTTATGAAGTGACCAGCCGCAGTATGCCGACCTACCTTAAGATTACCGCCTGGTGGGGCGGACAAGCCGGTTCACTCGTCTTCTGGTCATGGCTCATGTCGGCCTTCGCTTCGCTGGTCACCCTCCGTAAATGGGACCGCGACCGCGAATTCCTGCCGTGGGTGATTGTGGTCACTTCCATTACAACGGCCTTTTTCATTGGCCTGGCGGTTTTCTACGAGAATCCCTTTGCCTTCATGTGGTTTGATAAGGCCGGACAGGTTGTCAAGGCCATGTTCCAACCGATCGGGACAACTCCTGTTCCCCTACCGGCCGATGGGAATGGTCTCAATCCATTGCTGCGCCATCCCGGCATGATCATCCATCCGCCGATGTTGTACCTCGGCTTTGTATCCTTTGTAATCCCCTATGCCTTCGCAATGGCTGCCCTCATCACTGGCCGCACCGATGATCGTTGGATTCGCATTACCCGCCGCTGGACATTGGTAGCATGGCTATTCCTGTCTGCCGGTCTCGTACTCGGCAGCCGCTGGGCTTATGATGTGCTTGGCTGGGGCGGCTTCTGGGGCTGGGACCCTGTCGAGATCGCGGCCCTCATGCCCTGGCTGACCGGAACCGCTTTCCTGCATTCCGTCATGATCCAGGAAAAACGTGGAATGCTCAAGCACTGGAATATGATCCTGATCATCCTGACTTATGCGCTGGTCATCTTCGGAACATTCCTGACCCGTTCCGGCGTGCTGTCATCGGTACACGCCTTCGCCCAAAGCGCGATCGGCCCGGCCTTCTTTGCGTTCATCGGCATCACTTTCATTACATCCATTGCACTGGTGATCTATCGCTGGCCTGAACTGCGCGGCGAGACTGAGATGAAATCCATGCTCTCGCGCGAGGCCTTATTCCTGCTCAACAACCTGCTCTTTATGAGCATACTGGTTGTATGCTTCTGGGGTGTGATCTTTCCGCTTATCTCTGAACTCGTCACCGGACAAAAGATTACAGTTGGCCCGCCGTTCTACCTGAGAGCCACCGGACCGCTTTTCGCTGGCTTGATGTTCCTGATGGGCATCGCCCCACTCTCTGCCTGGGGACATTCAACGCTAACCACTCTGGGCCGCGCTTTATGGAAATCTGCGGTGGCCGCGCTTGTCATTACTGTGATTCTGTTCTTCACATATACAAAGAACGCCATCGCGCTGACCGGCTTCTTCCTGATCGCCTTCGTCTTATTGGTGACTTTGGTTGAGTTCTGGCGCGCAACCTTGGCGCGCATGAAGTCTCAAAACGAAAACTTCCTCCTCGCTCTGTGGACTCTGGTGGGACGCAACCGCCGGCGCTATGGCGGCTATGTGATTCATGTCAGCATGATGTTGATGGCCATCGGCATTCTCGGCATCAATGTCTTCCAGATCGATACCCAGCAAAGCCTGTCGCAGGGACAATCCATAAGCATCGGCGATTACACATTGACTTTCAACGATCTCAAGCAATTCCCCAACATGGTGAATGGACAAGAGGAACGTTATGTCAACCGCGCCGAGATCAGTCTCTCCGAAAATGGCAAGTTCTTGACAGTCTTGTATCCACGCTATGACGTTTACCCTGATGGACAGCCAATGACCATCCCCGGTTTATATAGCACACTCAAAGGTGATGTTTATGTGATCCTGGTGAATTGGGAAGGCTCATCGGCGAATCTGGCGCCATTCAAGGTCTTCATTAACCCGTTGATCAATTGGCTGTGGATCGGCAGCATCCTGTTCATCTTCGGTATCCTGATTGCCGCCTGGCCGGAACGCGAAGCCGAACTGGTGACTGCTCGTTCACAACGAGCGCATCAAACCAGTGCAGCGGATTAACCGGTAATGCGTAACGAGTAAAAAGGAAATACTCATGGAATTCAAACTCAGCAACAAAAACTTACGCATTACGTTCTTCGTCTTACTTGCAATTGCGCTCGCCTTTTTCATAGCGAGTCAAATTTATCGCCCCGCGCTGGCGCAAAACCCAACGCCCACCGACGATGAAGTCAATCGCATTGCGCACCAGTTATACTGTCCGGTCTGCGAGAATACGCCGTTGGATGTATGTCCTACCGAGGCTTGCCGCCAGTGGCGCGACCTGATCCGCCAGCAGCTCTCTCAGGGTTGGACGGAAGATCAGATCAAACAATATTTCATTGACCAGTATGGCGTGCGCGTGGTGGGCGAACCGCCTGCCACCGGATTGAATTGGCTGATATATGTCCTACCTCCCCTCATTATATTGGCAGGAGCCTTCATACTTTTCCGCGCGCTGCGAGCGTGGACAAAGTCGTCGAAAGCCTCAGCCGCTACCGGGTCCGAGATTGAAGCGCCGAAGGATGAATACGTCGCGCGATTGGAAGAAGAGTTAAAGAAAAGAAAATAATCAATGCTCACCTGTGCCTGCGCCGGGGACGGCTCAGGGAGCTGGCATCAGGAGAATGTTATGAATGAAATCAAAGAAACGGCCCCGCGCCGCGGCGTCCCGATCTGGGCACAGATCATCGTTTGGACTCTGTTGGTCGCACTGCTCGTGCTGGTTGCAGTTGGGCTCAATCGCGCCCAACAGGGACAGGTGCAAAAAGGCGACAAGATCAACCAATTGACTCTGACTCTGTTCAGCGGTTATGAATACAACGGCGCCAACCAGGTAAAGCTTTCAGACCTGAGCGGCAAGGTGGTGGTGGTCAACTTCTGGGCTTCATGGTGCAAACCCTGCGAACAGGAAGCTGCCGATCTCGAAAAAGCCTGGGAACTTTATAAAGGCGATGGCAAGGTGGTCTTCATCGGCGTGGACTATGTGGACACCGAACCTGAAGCGCGCGCTTATCTCAAAAAATTTGGCATCACCTTCTCCAATGGTCCCGATCTCGGCACAAAAATATCGCAGATGTTCCGCATCAAAGGCGTGCCGGAGACTTACTTCATTGATCAGAATGGCGTGCTTCAATACGTTCAGATCGGCCCGTTCACATCGGTGGCCGACATTCAATCCATCATTGACCCATTGCTGAAATAGGAGCGGACATGGACATCGGCGCAATTCTTATACTTCTCGCCCTGCTCATAGGTGTCGGCTTATATCTGGCCGCGCCGCTGATGAACAAACGCGTCCGCCGCGTCACAGAAGACTCTCAGGAAGCATCCACCCTGATGGCCGAACGCGACCGCGTGATCAACTCGCTTCAGGAATTGGATTTCGACTTCAAACTCGGGAAGATTCCCGATGAAGACTATCCGGCTCAACGCGCAGAACTCCTGCAAAGAGGCGCGGACGTTTTAAAGAAGCTTGACGCCTTGAAAGCCGCCTCTTCATCCGGACACGATGCCGAGGCCCGCCTCGAAAAAGCAGTTGCCGCCCGCCGCGCCGACTCGGCCACAGATGCATCCAAACCCGAGCCGGTCAGCGACGACGAGATCGAATCAATGCTGGCCGCGCGTCGCAAAGCGCGTGGCGAAAAATCATCCGGGTTCTGCCCGCGCTGCGGCAAGCCGGTTCTGGTCAGTGACAAGTTCTGCCCAAACTGTGGGAAAGCCATCAATTAACGTGATGCGTAATTCGTGATGCGTAATAACGTTGTCCAGCTTACGCTTTACGAATTACTTATCACGCGATAAGGACATTCAATGAAATTTCGAATTGCATTCATCACGCTAGTCGCCGCGCTCCTTCTCAGCGCCTGCACTCTTGCTTCTGATATTACTCCGCCGCCCGATTACATTCCACCCACGCCCATGCCAACGCTCGGCCCATTATTCCCGGCCAGCGCGCCCGATGTACAAAACGGCTCTGTTATTTTCGCAACCGAATGCGCTCCCTGTCACGGCGATACGGGCCTGGGCGATGGCCCGCAGAGTCAACAACTGCCTCTCCCTGTGCCGGCCATCGGCATGGCTGAAAAAGGTCAATTGGCTTCACCCGCAGAATGGTTCACGGTTGTCACACGTGGACAGATGGATCGCTACATGCCTCCCTTTGCGGATAAACTGAGCGACCAGCAGCGCTGGGATGTTGTCTCCTACGCGATGACTTTGCACACAAC
>JAKAMM010000069.1 GCA_021812905.1 Chloroflexota bacterium
CAATGAGAAGGTCGCACCTGGGGTCGGACCCTGGCGCATGACAAGTTGGAATTGAGCGGTCATAATTTCTCCTCCAAATAAATAACAATGGATGTCTCTTCTCAAAAAGAAGGGGGAAGTGGGAAAACACCCCACACCCCGCTTTATTGACAAGATACAATGGATGATCTTCTGCAAGTGTACAAGGTTCGTTTCAAAAAGTCAACCGCTCGCGTGTCCACCATCCGGGCTATACCGTGAGATGAGCTGGGAATGGAATTATTTCATTTCGTATCCAAAGATTTCGCCGAAAGCCGCGGTTATTTCCTGTTTGACTTTTTCCATGCTCGGCGGGTCCGTCAACAAATCGGCAAGACTGACCACCGGTTCGCCCGCCAGTCCGCAGGCGATGATACCGTCGAAATATTCCATGTCTGGATTGACATTCAACGCAAATCCGTGACGTGAGACGCCGTTCACATCGACCTTGACGCCGATGGCTGCGATCTTGGCGGGCTTGGCGCGATCTTCGGGGCGACAACGCGGACAGCGCGAATACACATCAGCATGGATCCACACGCCGGTCAGCCCGGACCTTTGGCCGGCCGCTATGCCGAGACGCGCCAACGCCACGATCAGCGTTTTCTCCAACTGGCGCACATAGCCGACATAATCGGCATCGGGGAGTCTGTTTTCTTTATTGATTTTTCCCAGCGAGAAAAGCGGATATCCCACCAACTGCCCCGGCCCGTGGTAGGTCACATCGCCGCCGCGATCCACCCAATGGATGGCAATTCCTTTTTCTTTGAGCTTTTCCTCGCCCCACAAAAGATTTTTGGCGTGGCCTTTTCGTCCAAACGTGTAAACGTGCGGATGTTCCAGCAAAAGCAAAGTCGGAGGCCGCGAACCAGCCGCGATCTCCGACGCATATTCATCCTGCAATTTCCAGGCGCGCTCGCATTCGATTAAGCCAAGGTCAAGGACTTCGACCGTGGACCGTGGACGGTGGACAGTCCCCGAATCCTGATTTCCAATTCCCAATTTACGAACCTCCAAATACTCGCCGATAAAGATCAGATTCTAAAATGCTATGTGGGTCACAGCGCTTCTTTAATTTCCTGAATTTTGCAATGGTCTCTTCGCCGAGGAAACGTGCGGTGGTTTCAGGTGTGGTTTCGGAATTTTTAGCGAAATAGAATCGTCCGCCTGCATCGAGCACGATCCGATCAAATTCCTGCAACATGGTGCTTAATTTTGCGCGGTTAGAATTCGTAACCTTGAAATCCATCGCCAGAGAAAAACCGTCCACGGCGTGGCTCAGCAAAAATTTGTCTGGGCGATGTCGCTTGGTCACGCCGAGATAAGATGGCATGCCGCGTTTGTGCGAGAGGCGCAGCATTTCCGTCCAGGCGGCTTCGGCATTTTCTTTTGGAACGAAAGACTGATATTGGATCAATCCATCGCCGCCATAAGATAATTCCCAGTTCGGGACATAGTCGAGCAAAAAGTGAAAGGCCGCGTGAGATTCTCTGAAAGTATGGCGCGGCAGGCTGGCGATATATTTGCCTGTGTTCACACCCCACGTGCCGAGATTATTCATGAACGGACTCATGAAATAATGCAAAATGGATTTTGGAAATACTCCAAAGATGCGCGGCGGCAAAACTTGATTCTTCAACAGCATTGTCTTTTGCAGTTCAGGATCGTCGCCTTCGTGCAGATAACGCGCGGCGTGGATTTGTCCGCGGCCGAGAGATCGTCCGCTGGCGGTGGCATCCAGCCAGCCGACGATGTAATCGTAGTTCGGGGCGTTGTCGAGCAGGTCGGTCAGGTGTTCGTGAAGATTCCGCACCGGGCGCGCGTCCACCTCTAAAAGTCCGGAATGGAGGCGCTTCATCTGCATCGTGATCGAAGTGAAGATGCCGAGCATTCCAAGTCCGCTGATCATGGCGTAAAACAAAACCGCATTCTTTTTGGGCGAGCAAGTCACTTCCGCGCCGGTCGGCAGGATCGCGCTGAATTCCAAAACATGTTCGCCGATGGGGCCCATCTTGAAATTATTTTTTCCATGGATGTTTGCGCCGAGGCATCCGCCCAGGGTGGTGAACATGGTGCCGGACACGACCGGCGGCCACCAGCCTTCAGGCTCGATGCTTTGCCAAAGCTGTTGAAGCGTGACGCCCGGCTCGGCTCTTACCTGACCCGTGGCCGGATCCCAATTAATGATCTTGTTCATCGCTGACAGATCGAGCACGATGCCGCCGCCGTTGAGCGAGGCGTCGTTATAGCTGCGTCCTGCTCCGCGTGCAGTAACGGTCAATCCATTTTTCTTTGCGAGTTGAAAAACTTCGGAAATTTCGTCCGCACTGGCTGGCTTGAAGACATAAGCCGGTGCGCGCAATGAATGACCAAAGTTTTCGAGAGATGTGAATTTGCTGAGGGGAAGCATTGCTGTGTCCATGGACGATACTCGATAATTCGATATTCGATGATCGTGTTATCGGCCTTTTAGAAATCCATTCTTCGAAAAATGACCGAAGGAATGTTGCGGATGATGAACATGAGCCAGCGCCAAAACCAGGGCGTGTAGATTTGCTGTTTGCGGGCGCGCATGGCTTTGTAAATATCGTCGGCGGCTTTTTCGGCGGGGATCGCAAAAGGCGTTGGTCCGACTGCGGCTCTGAGCATATCCGTTTTGACGAAGCCCGGCTTGACGGTCAGCACATTCACGCCGTGACGCGTAAGACGATTTCGCAGAGCTTCGAGATAAGTTGTCAGCCCGGCTTTGGACGTGTTGTACCCGGCGTTGCCCACGCGTCCGCGATCGCCGGCCACGGACGAGATGCCCACGATCTGCCCGCCTTTGGCGGATTGGAACATTTCCGCGATCGGATTCAGCCATGCAAACGCGCCGATGAGATTCACTTCCAGCATCTGGCGGTCGCCGTCGAAATTGTCTTTGGCGGGATCAGGCGGATAGTTGACGCCTGCCGTGAATATAACGGTGTCCAGCCCGCCGAGGTCCGAGACGATGCGGCGTAAAAGAGTCGGCGCTTCGTCATAGTTGGTCACGTCATGGACGTAAGACAAAACGCGCCTCTCGTTACTCGTCTTGTTTATCTCATCGCAGAGTGCGTTCAATAAATCTGCACGGCGAGCGACCAGAGCCAGAGTGTATCCTTCGCGGACGAGGCGATGCGCCAACGCCGCGCCCATTCCGCTGGACGCGCCGATGATCAGGCCGCGCAAACGAGGTTTTAGTGGGGTGGCTGGCGGTAAAAATGGTTTTTGAACAGACACTGAAAACTCCCAAATCGGTTTGGAAATATTCTAACACAGCCTGTTTTACTGTATAATTAATACGGCATGGTCAAGCCGGGATAAAAGTACCGTTTTTCCTTGGTCTTCTCTTGGATAGAAGCATTATATGGACAACATGGACGTACGTCTTGAAATTGTAAATCAGGCCCGCCGCATTTTGATGGAAGAAAATCATCTGTCCTCTGATGAATTTGAGGATGTTCTCAGCTATTCCAGTGTGCTGATCGAGGAGATGGGAGGAAATTGCAATCTCCAAAGTGTGCCAGAGCAAGCCCGCAAGCTGGCAAACGACCTGATCCAAAGCCGTTCCCTTCTGCTCACCATCCAACAACAGGCTGATGAATTAGATGCGCTTAAGAGGCTGAGTTTGAACCTGACATCCAGCCTGGATCTACAAACTGTATTGGATGCAGTGGTTATGGAAGCCGTACATCTGGTTAAGAATGCCAATTTGGTTCATATTTTCCTCTACATGAATGAAAAACTTGAGTTTGGCGCGGCTTTGAATAAAGACGGAGTCTGCAGGAAACCAATCTACGAGCCTCGCGAAAATGGATTGACATTTACAGTAGCCAGGAGTGGGGAACAAATTATTGTTGAAGATATGAGTAACCACCCCATTTATGCAAATGCGCCCAAAACATGGACTGGCTCCATTATCGGCATCCCGCTTAAAATAGATGACAGGGTGGTTGGTGTAATGAGTTTATCCAGATCAACAGTCGGCGGATTTTCATTTTCTGAATTGCGCCTGTTGGGACTTTTATCCGACCAGGCGGCGGTAGCCATTTCCAATGCCAGACTGCATCTTATGGTCAGCAAACAGGCGCACAGCGATACGCTAACTGGGCTGCCGAATCGCCGCGCCCTGGATGACCGATTGGAACACGAGGTGGTTAGCGCGCGCCGCGCCGGATATGTCTTTGCAGTCGTCATGATGGATTTGGATGGTTTCAAAATAGTCAACGACACTCACGGACATTCGGTTGGCGACCAGGTTTTGCGGGCTGTATTCAACTATCTGGCGACCGGTCTGCGTACCAGTGACTTCCTGGCTCGTTACGGCGGCGATGAGCTGACGCTTGTCCTGAGTCAAACTGACCCGTCCGCGGCACGTCTTGTGGTTGATAAGATCATGGAAAAGGTCCATCAGTTTTCGTTCAATGCCCCAGGCGGCAAAAAGATCCGTCTCGGACTTTCTGCCGGGATTGCTTTCTTTCCGCTTCATGCCGTGACTTCATCGGATTTACTGCGCGCCGCAGACGAGGCGCTCTATCGTGCCAAGAAACAACGCCGCGGCTCTTATATTGTGGCTGGAGGCTTTACCGGAGAATTGCATCAGGAAATTACCTGAGAGGGAATTGTTGGCCTCTCTTTGGATGATCGGGGGTTATATTGTGAAAACCATGTTTGAGGAGACATATTCATGCCCCGCAAAGTAAAGATCATTTTGAATCCCATGGCCGACATGGGCAATGCCTGGCGCGTCGCGCGTGACCTGCGCCCGATCGCGCTGGAATACGGCAATGCAGATTGGAGCGGAACCGTTTACCCGGGCCATGCCATTGAACTCGCCAGGCAGGCGGGCGAACAAGGCTACGACATGGTCATCGCCATGGGCGGGGATGGAACGGTGCATGAAGTTGTCAACGGACTGATGCAGGTCGATGAAAGCAAACGGCCTCTTCTTGGCGTCGTGCCTGTCGGTTCGGGCAATGATTTTGCGCACGCCATCGGCGTTCCTAAACAGCCTGATTATGCGTTTGCTCACGCGCTCAAAGCTGAGCCGTCAGCGATTGATCTTGGCCTGATGACCGACGAGCATGACCGCAAGGAATATTTCGACAACACCCTCGGTATCGGCTTCGACGCAGTCGTGACCATTCGCTCGCACAAATTGCCTCTCTTGCGCGGCTTCATCATGTATCTGACCGCGGTTATCCAAACCATTCTTTTGAATCACGATCCTGCACATGTGCAAATCCAAACCGATTTAGAAACGATAGATGAAAGCGTTTTGATGACCACACTTTGCAACGGTGGGCGCGAAGGCGGCGGCTTCATGCTTTCGCCCGATTCCAAGATGACCGATGGCATCATGGAATTCCTGCTCGTCCGCAAAGTGTCGCGCCTCATGATGTTCCGCCTCGTGCCCGAATTCATGAGCGGCACGCATCGCCGTTTCACCAAACAGATCCGCATGGGCACCTGCCAAAAATTCGCGATGACTTCCGACCGTCCGCTTTACATCCATGCCGACGGCGAAATTTTTACCAGCTTTGGCAGCAATCTTCGCAAAGTCACGTTTGAGATCCTTCCCAACGCGCTCAAAGTGGTGCGCGGATAATCTCTTTCCTGCTTTTCACTTTCTACCGTAGAATATAGAAAGTGGAAAGTAGAACATGCCTGATCTTCTTCACTCTCTGCTCAAACAAGACCTCGGACACCTTCGCATCGTTGCCGGACTCTGGGGCATAGAACTGGAATCCGTTGATACTGATGCCGCGATGAAGAAACTCAGCGCTTCTCTCCTCGACCCTGAACTGGCCGCCGAACTAATTGACTCGCTCGCGCCTGACGCACAAACGACTCTTGCGGCGCTGATGGATGCCGGCGGACGAATCCCGTGGGCGATCTTCGTCCGTCAATTCGGCGAAATTCGCGAGATGGGCGCTGGCAAACGCGACCGGGAACGCCCGCATCTCAAGTCTGCCTCGCCCGCCGAAACTTTGTTTTATCGCGCCCTGCTGGCGCGCGCCTTCTTCGACACGGAAACAGGTCCGCAGGAATTTGCCTACATTCCCGATGATTTGTTTTCTTTGATTCAAGCAGGTAGGGGCGGATCGCGATCTGCCCCTACAAAAGACGAACCGTTAGGTCACGGCGCGACGCCCGGCGAAAAGAATCACATCCTCTCCGCTGACGATCATATAATCGACGACGCGACCACTTTGTTAGCTGCCCTCCGTCTTGGGCGTGAAATTTCTCCCAACCCAAAATTGTTGTCACTTCTGCACACTGCTGGATTACTGAAGAAAAATATTCCTCAAGCCGAAGCCGTGCGAAAATTTTTGGAGGTCTCGCGTGCCGATGCGCTGCAAATGTTATTCGAAGCCTGGCAGGCCAGTGAAACATTCAACGAGCTAAGATTAATGCCTGGTCTCGTCTGCGAAGGCGAGTGGAACAATCAGCCGCTTGTCACACGTGAATTCCTGCTCAATTTGCTGGATGCCATCCCAGACGACAAATGGTGGAGTCTCGTTGTATTCGTGCGCGACATCAAACAAAAATTCCCGGACTTTCAACGTCCTGCCGGAGATTATGATTCGTGGTTCATCAAGCGCGAATCGGACGGACAATTCTTGCGCGGCTTCGCCTCTTGGGATGAAGTGGACGGCGCGCTGGTGCGCTTCTTCATCCAGATCCTTCACTGGCTTGGAAAACTCGATCTGGCCGCACCTAATGAAGATGCCGCCTTTACTTCTTTCCGTGTCTCGTCTTTTGTTGGAGTGAAGGAAGAAAAAGGAAAGATTTCGGTTTTGTCCAATGGCAAAATTTCTGTGCCGCGTCTCGCACCGCGTGCTGTGCGTTATCAAATTGCGCGCTTTTGTGAATGGGGTGATGATGGTCGCGTGGCTGCCGGGTCTCGATACACTCCTTCGGAGTCCTTCGACCACCAGCGGCGTACACTTGCACCTGGCGCAAGTGCAGGTGTCGAGACCCAACCGGACGAATATCGTTATCATCTCACACCTCATTCGTTGACGAAAGCTAAAGAACAGGGATTAAAAATCGGACACCTGCTGGCATTGCTTGCGAAAAATTCAGACGCTGGCATTCCTCCGGTGCTGGTCAAAGCCCTCAAACGCTGGGAAATTAACGGAACCGAAGCGCGGGCTGAGACTCAAGTTGTTTTAAAGGTCAGCCGCCCCGAAATCCTGGAAGAGCTGCGGAAATCGAAAGCGGCCAGATTTTTGGGCGAACCATTAGGTCCAACAACGGTGATCGTCAAAAGCGGAGCCATCCGAAAAGTGATGGAAGCATTAACTGAACTTGGTTTGTTGGCCGAAGATAACACTGACACGTCATTGCGAGTGGAGCGAAGCAATCCCCAACAAGATGAGGAGATTGCTTCGTCAAGAAGAACACCTTCCTCGCAATGACATAAAGTTAGAGCGATTGTCACGGGCAAATTGTGACAGTCGCTTTTTTATGAAGTCACTATAATGAAAGAGTTGTCATCCTTGCAAAGGTTCTGAACCTTCGCAAGGATCATCCAAAAGATGGAGAAACCATGACTACAAAACTCGATTGGCTCACGCAAGAGCTCGACGGCTTGAAAGAACAGGGTCTGTACAACCACATCCGCACGATCGGCTCAGCGCAGGGCGCGCGCTTGATCGTGGACGGAAAAGATGTTTTGAATTTTTGCTCCAACAATTATCTCGGGCTTGCGAATCATCCGAAGATCGTCGCGGCCGCGCAGGAAGCCACGAAAAAATATGGCGTCGGTCCCGCCGCGGTGCGTTCGATTGCAGGCACAACGGATTTGCATGTTGAACTTGAAAAACGGTTGGCGAAATTCAAAGG
>JAKAMM010000070.1 GCA_021812905.1 Chloroflexota bacterium
AACCGGCGTGATGGTGGTTTTATTTTTTACCACCGGAAATCTTCTCCAGAGAATCGTCCGCAGTTTGTTGATGAGTTTATCCGCGCTTCCGGCTGGCATCTGGTTAGTGATTACGACAAGGTTCGTTGAGAGACGTCCGCCAATTGGATTCGCCGACAATTTCGAAACGTTTTCAAAGTCGGTTTTGGATTGGCTCCTTCAAACCAATGCAATTAAATCTTCCCTTCAAATTTATATCGCCGGTCTATGGATTTTTATCGCGGGATTGATCCTGCTGGTGCTTTTCTCGTCAAGGCGCAAACCGCTTTCTTCCTTCGCAATTCCCATCCTTGTGTACGGAGCAGTTTATCTGTTTACGTTGTTTGGGTCCGCTTCGGTCACATACTTCAACAAATTGGAAGGGCGCTTCCTGCTCCCCCTCTATATTCCTTTTGTGACGCTTCTGGTTTTAGCAGCCAGCGCCCTGGCACAGTTCGCGGACAAAATCAAATCGCAGGCAATCCGTCACATCACGGCCATTGGAATCATTGGGCTATTGGCTGCCTTTGCGGGAAGTCTTTTACAGATCACCCTTCCGTTGGTTTTGGACTCTCACAGAACCGGCGCGCCCGGCGAAAACGCGTTCAACACAAAAGATTGGCGCGAGAACAGCGTGATGAAATATTGGTTGAAACACCAACCATCGGGAAACTATCTATTGTTCAGCAATTACTCAGATGGGATTGCATTCTATACCTGGCACAGTTGTTACGGCTCCCCGCGCAAGTTCTCCGGCCCGTATGGAAAAGAAGAATTCCCGGTAACACAATACACTTCAGAATTATTCGCATCCGGCCAGGATGTTTACATCATCTGGATCGAGCCAAACGCGTATTCTTATTATTATCCGGTTGAAGAGTTAAGCCCCATCGCAAATATCAAACCTATCTTTACAAGCAAAGACGGCGGAATCTATAATCTAAAACCAATCAGAAAGCCATAATACTTTTTTTCTCATCGTCCTTTTATGCTACTCTACGCCCCTTGGGCAATTCATTCGAAGCGACAAATGCCGCATCCAGCGCTTGCTGGAGTGACCTCACTTCTATGATCTCAATATCCTTCGGCCAGCCCTCCCCTAAGCCCCCGGAATGGGGGTTATGGACAGCCTTCGGCACGATGGCGGTTTTGAATCCCAACTTGGCGGCCTCGCGCAAACGCGCCTGGATCTGCCCAGGCATGCGCAATTCACCAGCCAGGCCGATCTCGCCGATCAAAACCGCATCGGCTCGCACCGAGACATCCTTCCACGACGAGGCGATTGCCGCGGCGACTGCCAGGTCTGCCGCAGGTTCATCGATTTGAATGCCGCCGACTACGTTGACAAAGACATCCTGCTCGGCAAGTTTGAGTCCAACCCGTCGGGTAAGAACAGCCGCGATGAGCAGCAGGCGGTTGAAGTCCACGCCGTTTGGCGTGCGGCGGGCATTGCCGAATTGAGTCGGAGAAGTCAATCCCTGAATCTCGACCAGGATCGGACGTGTCCCCTCCATTGTCACGGCAATTGCCGAACCAGGCGCATTGATCATGCGTTCCGCCAAAAAAGCCTCGGACGGATTCGTCACTTCGACCAATCCGCGCTCGCGCATTTCGAACACGCCAACTTCGGATGTCGCGCCGAAACGATTCTTCACAGAACGCAGTAAACGATAAGCCTGGAAGCGGTCACCTTCAAGATAGAGCACCGTGTCAACGATGTGCTCTAGCACGCGCGGACCCGCGATGGCGCCTTCCTTGGTGACATGCCCGATCAAAAAAACGGAGATACCGCTCGACTTGGCCAGCTCGCGCAAATTCGAAGCGCATTCGCGGACTTGCGAAACCGAACCGGCGGAAGAATCAAGCTCGGAAAGATAAACAGTCTGGATCGAGTCCACGATCAACAGATCAGGCTTGACTTCATTGACATGATTGAGAATCACTTCAAGGTTGGTCTCGGTGACCAGCAAAAGATTCTTCGGCAAATCTTTTTTGTTTTCAGAAAACATGCGCGTCGCCCGCATCTTGATCTGCCGCTCGGACTCTTCACCAGAAACGTACAACACGCGCCGACTGCTCGCCATCTCCATCGCCATTTGCAGCATCAATGTGGATTTGCCGATACCGGGATCGCCGCCGACCAACACGATGGAACCCTGCACGATGCCGCCGCCCAGCACACGCGCAAACTCACCGATGGGTAAATGAATGCGGTCTTCCGCATCTCCGCCGACCTCGCCGATCGGCCGCGGCTGCGAACGACCCGTCAATCCGCGCACCGAGGCCGGGCCTTTGGAAACCGGTTCATCATGAACGATCTCCTCGACCATGCTGTTGAATGTATTACACTGCGGGCATTTGCCCATATAAGATGCGGACACTCGTCCACATTGCTGGCAAACATAACGTGTATGTGTCTTCGCCATAAAATCTCTTTGGCAAAGTATAACCGAATTTATGTTCTGTTTTTAGATGCGATACAATAACTCACCTTATACATGTCACTGCGAGGAGGGTGCTTGCCTGCCTGTTTTCTTCAGGGTCCCGACGCGGCAGTCTCCAATTTAGTGGAGATTGCTTCGTGGAAAATCGCCCCTCGCAATGACGTGAAAAATTTGGAGCAACCATGACCGATCCCGCCGCAACTCATGGACTTTGGGCCGACCTCGCCCACCCGAATCTTTCCCCGGCTGAAACCGATTTCTCGATAATTGGCATCCCGTTCGACGGTCTCGTCAGCGCGCGCAAAGGCGCGGCACAAGGCCCGCAGCGGATCCGTTTTTGGTCGCAGCATCTGACGCCGTTCAGCGAAGACCGCACACGCCTCGCCGATGTAAAAGTCTGCGACCTGGGCGACATCAAGATCACGCATCCAGAATCGGATTTCAAATTGATTCACCAAAAAGTAGCGGCTCTCCCGAACATCCCGATCCTGCTCGGCGGCGATCATTCTGTGACCATTCCCATCTTTCAAGGACAACGCGAACGCTTCAATGGAAAACGTCTCGGCGTGCTTTGGGTGGACGCGCATCCCGATCTCTGCGACGACTTCAACGGCTCGCGACTCTCGCACGCCTGCGTTCTGCGCCGCGGCATGGAAACTGGAATCAAAGCCGAGGATATTTGCACGGTCGGCTTGCGTTCGTGGGAGTATCAGGAAATCGACCTGATCGAGAACGGTGGGCTTAACGTTTTCACCGCCGCCGACGTGGCCGAACGCGGCATGAAAAATGTGGCGCAGGAAGTCCACAAAATTTTATCGCGATGCGACGCCATCCACATCTCGCTCGACATTGATTGCCTCGACCCGGCCTTCGCACCCGGAACCGGCATCCCCGAATCTGGCGGCCTGACCTCGCGCGAAGTCATCACACTCATCAAATCGCTGCAGGGCCTGCCGCTCGTTGGCCTGGACGTTGTTGAAGTCGCCCCGCCGCTCGATCCATCCGAAGCGACCGTCTTTGCGGCGCTGCGCGTCATCATGGAATTCATGGCGGTCATCACACGCGAGAAACATAAACCCTAAAGGTCTGTGAGACCTTTAGGGTTTATTGTCAGCGGGGAGGGCGGGCTTCGAATCCATGCAGGTATGACCCTGGCTTGTTTTCAAGACAAGCACCTTCAGCCGTTCGGTCATCCCTCTGAGTTTGAAAATTTTACCGTAAGTAAACGGAAATCGTTATTCGGGTTACGAGCCTCAGCCGCAGAAAATTGTAGTATAGTCTCATTCAAATTTTCAGGCAAATGTTCAGGAATGATCCTGGCAGAAAGAATACCATGCGCAAACAAATAATATTGACCCTCCTGCTGACGATGAGCCTCGCTGCGTGCGTAATCCCCATCGGGGGCGCATCAACAGCCCCCTCGGACACCGCAACAATATCACCAACAGCAACTGCAACAGAAACCCAAACCCCCACCCCCGAAGACACGGCCACGCCCACCGAAACCCCCACGCCGGAAGTAAAGCAGTTCCCAATCTGCCAGATTGAAAATTTCCGTGATTGCCCGATAACCGTGGATGATTTATTCAACGGCGAATATCACCGCTGGCTCAAGACACTCTCCAAACCCTTTGATCCGGCTAAACTCAAGTGGGTACCGATGCAGTTGATAAATGGCCCGGGCCTTCCAGTTATTGGATACGATACTAATACTGCTCCGAATTATAGGGACAGGTCTACGGCTCCTTTCCGGCGAAATATAACCAGCGGCATAACCACTTACCAGGGAAGCGATTATCTGATAATACCAATTGAATACGCAGACCCGCAAGATCCGGGCAATCCGGAGAAAAATGTTTGGGTAATTGGGGTTATGCCAATTATTATCAAAGCCAATGAACAGCTTGTGGTTAATGTCTGGAAAAATAAAATGAATATAGCCCCAATTGTTACTAGCGACACGTATTGGTCAGGTGATGGGCGTCAAGTATCGCTGATAACAAAAAGCTTTGCTCAAGACCCTAAAATGGCAGAGCATTTTCAGAACTTTTTGGCTGGAAATGTTAATGCTTTGGACGGAAAGGTAGTTCAGATTGAGATTGCAACTACCACATATCACGGGTTTGAATGACCGGTAAAAATCGACTTGAAATTTTTAACTATTAACTCCATACTTAGTAGTATTAATGAACGGGGATACTGCCACTAAAACCAAATGGCGCGGATGGAGTCTTGTAAAGTGGGTTGTTGGGGTTGTCACGATTTTCGCTATTCTCGGAGCTTTCTTTTGGCTGTTTTTCTATTCGGTGTACTTTGCCAACCTTTCTTTTATTATCCCCCTCAGATATTGGTATGAAGACGTATATTGGAAAGCAGAATCGCTGGTACTAAAGCCAACCAGAGTTTATCCTCTTTTTGACCCGGTTTATACAATCTCTGTAAATACGGCAGACGTGGCCGGCACTTACACATATTCGCTTTGGGGGGTGATCTCACGGGTAGATGCGGGCAATAAGACAATTTATATCCTTGGCAGTGACGGTAGGGAGTATATATTTGCATCGAATAATTACACTTTTAACTTTACTGATCTGGCAAACAAAGATTTCGATCAAATGGGGATAACCGCATTCAAAGGCGCAAAAGTATTGGCTGAGTGGCAGGACACAAGAAGTCTATACGCAATAAAAAAGGCGTATGATCAAAATAAGACGGCCTCAATCAGTCAAAATACTGTCAAGGAAAATTTGACATTTAAAATATTTAGCAATTAAGAAAACAATAATGAAGCGTTTACTGACAATTACTCTCCTTATGTTGGGGCTCTCAGGTCTTTTCCTGTGGGCGGGGGCTACTCCGGCAAAAGCCGGTTGTAATGTATGTGATTTAACGGGAGCTGGCAGTAAGTGCGCCTGGGATCCAAATACCGGTGAAACGGTTTGTAAATGCTGGAATGGAAATAACGGATGTTTGTCATATTGTGGTTCAGGATATTATCCTTGCAGTACTGGCTGTTGCCCGACGGGGAGCGGCGGGGGAGGGGGAACTTATAACGGCGGGGATCAGTTCTGTGCTCCAAATGGCCTGATACAAGTGTGCGGAGACCCGCCGCAAACGACGTGCAAACGCAGCAATGGCGGATGCTGGGGAAGCGGCGGCAGGGTAGTCGGAGGAGACTGTAATGAACATTGGGGGGGAGCGCTGTGCCAGACAAACTGCTGGTGCGAATCTCCCTGCGACGCAAATGCCTGGCAAGCCTGTTCCACTTCCTGCGGATGGGGCGTGCAGTATAACGCCTGCGGAACCGCCCGGAGCTGTATCGTCAATGATCCCAATTCCTGGGGAGCCTGGAGCCCCTGTTCCGCAACCTGCGGCGGGGGAACCCAGTACCGAGTAAACACCTGCGGGACTTCGTACCAAACCCGGGCCTGCAACACCCAAGCCTGCTATTTCTCCTGGTGGCAGGTAAAGGACAGCGATATTATGGCCAACGGAGATTTAGTCAGCAAAGTTTCCGCCGGCAGCTACTTCGGACTCCCCGGCGACGGGGGATATCCGGGAGTGCCTGCATATAGCGGAAGCACAAGCCTGACGGGCGCAAACGTCTCGCAGGCAGGCTGGCTGGCGGAGAGTCCGAATCAGAATGCCAGAATTTTCGACTATAAATATTTTGCCAATCAAATTCCGAAAGATACGGTTATTTACAATCTTTCTTTAAACACGCTTGATCAGACGGCGATCGACGCAAACACGACGCCTTTCTACGGCTACTATTGGTACAGGTTTGACGGGAGCTTACCTAACCTGGACTTGAACTTAAACTCAAATTTAAATATCGGCGCTAAAAAAGTTATTCTTCTTATTAATTCGGCTGATTTTAATATCAAAGGCAATATCAATCTGACTAAAGGAAGCGGATTTTTTATGGTGATTACCGGCAAAGACGCAAACGGCGGAAAGGGAAACATTGCGGTTGACCCGGGGGTGGGCGGGGGAGCGGGGCCGAACCTGGAGGGGATTTATGAAGCGGACGGCGCCTTTAGCGACGGGGCGGGGAGCTCCCAGCTTTGGATGAGGGGAAGCCTTGCCGGTTATGGCGGCCTGACTAGTAAAGTACCCGTGAATTTCCCGTATCCCAGACCTCCGAGTTTTTAAAAAACTCTGAGGTCTCATAACTTGGTATAATCCCCGCCCATGAAATACCACATCTGAATTGCTGCTTACTTTCATTGTGGCAAACCTTTTGCGAGCAATGCGGATTTACAGAATTCTATGTTCACGCAGTGGGGTGAGATCAATCAGGTACTTCACAGCAAACAAGACGCCGGGGATGAAGATCAGGGCCAGCGGCACAAGGAACAGCCGCGTCTCACCTGCGATGCTAAGCATAAAATGGATCGCGAACCAGGCCGGGCACATGATCAAAAAGAAACGCTGCCATAGGCGCGGCCAATTAAAGATGAACAACGAACCGATGGCGGGGATAAGTCCAAGCGTGGAAAAAAGCTGATTCCAGGTAAATGCGCGGGTCACGTTATAGATCAACATGGGATAGCCAGGCACCACTTCGTAAGGTATGTAAAGCGGGCGGTTGGGATAGAGAAGGTGCAGCCCGAGGAATATGGCTGCGAAGACCGCACCAGACAAGAGAAATGGCAGAAGTCGCTTGTGGATGGGCAGTTCTTCATTAACCAAAGCCGCCAGCGCCAGAAAGGGGATCAGGCCGCCGGTCTCGCGATTGAGAGCCGCAAAGGCCGTCACGAGAATAACCCAATAATATTTTCGGTCGAGGATCAATAACACAGCCAGCAGGTAGAAGATCAAATCAAAATAGGTGTTGAACGAAAGGTCATTATCGTAAAAAGCATTCTTCATGCTGCTGGCGAGCAAAAAAATCCCCAGCAGGGCGATGGCTTTTGAACTTGAAACTTTGCGATAAAGGGCAAATGCCAGCAGAAAAATAGCAAGGTTTTGCAGGACGCGCAGGGAACCAAAGCCGAAGCTGATCGCGTCCTGAACTTTCAAGAATTGAAACAGGCGGATAAATCCCTCTGCCACATATTCGGACAAAACCCGATACTGCCAGGGATTGGGTGCTTGTCCCTGCAAGACAGCCTCATGCCGTGCCAATTGCGCGCCATGTATGTAGTTGTCTGCTCCGCTGTTGAGACTGTCGAGTTGAAGTTTGACGGTTACAACTGCAAGGATGATCGCAAGCAAAATCAGCAAAACCCGGGAACTTCCTGCGCCTTCCACCAACTTTATCAAATTGAATTTTCCGTATCTTTTCAATAAA
>JAKAMM010000071.1 GCA_021812905.1 Chloroflexota bacterium
CACTTTGACTTCGTCCGCGTAGCGTTTGACTTTTTCGAGCACGATCTTGCGGACTTCGCTCTCGTCCCCGGAGACGGAAATGGCGTTGCAAAGTTTTTCGAGCAGTTTGAGTTGAGAGTTGGCAATAGTCGGCATAAGATTCCTGGTGCGTAATTCGTAATGCATAAATTACGAATTACGTTTTACGCATTACGAATTTTCTTCGTCCCAAACGATCTTCGAAACAAAATCATCTTCGAGGCCGCTGATGAATTCAGCCAGCAATCTCCCGACGCGTTGCACATCCTTGATGGCGATCAATTCAACCGGCGTGTGCATGTAGCGCAATGGAATTCCAAGCACCATGGTTGGGATGCCTTCATGCGCCACTTGAATTGAATAAGCGTCCGTGCCGGAGTGGGTGGGCGTGATATCCATGGCAACCGGGATTTCCAGTTTGTCGGCCAGCTCCTTGAATTTTTTATACAGGAAGGGATGCAGGTTTGCGCCCCAGCCAAGTGTCAAGCCTTTGCCCATCGGGAAAGTCTGCCAGTCGCTGGCGCCGGGACCTTTGGCAAAAGTCACATCAATGGCGACAGCCAGATCGGGATGCAAATCAAAAGCGGATGTGGCCGCGCCGCCCAATGTTTCTTCTTCCTGCGAGGTGGCGACGCCCCATACATCCCAACGATGAAGTTTGGTCTGAAGTTCTTCGAGGCAAATCGTCAACGCCGCGACGGATGCGCGGTTATCGAGCGAGTGACCGCTGATGATTTCCCCGGCCAGATCAACAGGCTGGGTATCAAACGAGACGAGATCACCGACCTGGACGAGACGCGCTACTTTTGACGGGAGCAGTCCCAGGTCCACGAGAAGATGCGAAAGGCCGATGGCATCTTCTCGCGCGTTTTCTGGCAGAGTCTTCATGGGCGGGATGACGATAACACCGGGCAAATCCTGTTTGCCGTGCACCATGACGGGCGTACAGGGCAGGATGCGTGAGTCGATTCCGCCGATCTCGTCCACATGCAGGAAGCCATCCACGATTTTGGTGACCATCAAACCGATGGCGTCCATGTGCGTGGCAATCATGATGGATGGACGGCGGCCTTTGCCGTGACCGCGTTTTAGTGCGTGCAGTGAACCGAGCCGGCTGGATGTGATGTCGTCCACCAGCGGCTTCCATTTTTCTTCGATGAGACGAGCGGCGGGGCCTTCATAGGCCGAGAGGCCTGAAACAGTAAGCAGAGATTTTAGAAAAGGAAGGATATCTGTCATGGGGTTGGAAATGCAGTCATAGTTGGAGTGTTGGTTGGTATTGTCGCTGTTGGGGAAGGCGTGAAAGTAGGTGTGGACGATGGCGTGACAGTTGATGTCGGCGTATGGGTGAAGGTTGGCGAGGGTGTAAAGGTTGGTGTGTGAGTCGAAGTCGGTGATGGAGTAAATGTGAAGGTCGGCGGCAGGAAAGGCGTGAGCGACGCCATCGCCGTCAACGTGGATGTCGGTGTTTCGGTCAGGGTCGGTGTAAAGGTGGTCGTGATAGATGCTGTTGGACTGAGAGTCGGCGAAGGGGTTTCGGTGTTTGGTGTGCCTGTAAAAGTAGCTGTTGGAGTACCACTGCCGGGTTGCGGCGCGAATAAAACGGCAACCCCTCCGAGACAATAACATGGCAGAGTTGCGATGATGATGGCAATCAAAATGATGTGCCGTTTGGCGCGCGGGTCGTCAGGGTCACGCATCGGCACGATGATAACATAAAGACGTAGTGAGTGGAAAATTCTGTGTTTGCCTCTTTGCCATAATCAACAGGGTATAATTTCAGCAATGATCCCTCTGAATTTACGCATCTCCGGTTTCCTTTCTTATCGCGAACCCGTCGAAATAGATTTTACTACTTTTGACCTAGCCTGCATCTCCGGTCAAAACGGCGCGGGCAAATCTTCCCTGTTGGACGCGATGACGTGGGCGCTCTTTGGCGAGTCGCGTTCCAAGGATAAAGACGCGCTTATCAATTTGCAATCGAAGGCCGCCGAAGTCGCGCTCACTTTTTCCTACGAAGAAAATATTTATCGCGTGTTGCGGAGTCTTCCGCGAGGCAAAACAACGACGCTGGAATTCCAAATTCTTGACCGTGGACTGTTGACCAACGACCGTCCACACTTGCACCTGGCGCAAGTGCAGGTGTCGTCCATGGTCGACGGTCAATGGCGTCCGCTGACCGAACGTTCCTCGCGCGAAACCCAAAACCGCATCGAACAGACTCTGCGGCTCGATTACGAAACCTTCATCAATGCGGCTTTCTTTTTGCAAGGCAAGGCCGATCAATTCACGCAGCACACTGCCAGCAAACGCAAGGATGTTTTGGGCAGTATTTTGGGGCTTGAGATTTGGGAAACTTATAAAGAACACACCGCAGAAAAACGCAGGGCGCTGGAAGAGGAAGTCAATTCCATTGATGGCCGCATTGCCGAAATTGGTTCCGAACTTGCCGAAGAAGAACCGCGCCTGGCGCGTCTTGCTGAACTCGAAAACGAACTCAGGCGTCTAAGTGCGATCCGCAAGACCCAGGAGCGCGCGCTGGAAAATGTCCGGAAGATGTTTGCTTCGCTTGACCAGCAACGCAAACTGGTGGACGCGCTGGCCGTCTCACTCGAACGATCCCGCACGCAGCTTTCCGGACTTCAGACGCGGCTCGCCGAACGAGAAGATGTTCGCACTGCTGACGCTGATCTCGTTAAACGCGCCAAAGAAATTGAGTCCGCGTATAAGGCGTGGCAAAAAACACGCAAGGATCTGGAAGAATGGGACCAGTCCGCTTCGGAGTTTCGCGAACACGAAAAAGAGCGCGCACCCTTGCTTGAGCAGATTGCATCCGAGCGCGCAAGGTTGGAAGAAGAACGGCGCGGATTGAAAGAGCAAGCGGAAGTAATCAGTGATCAGTTATCAGTGGTCAGTGAGTTGACAGTTCAAATTGAGGCTGCGCAGAAATTGTTGGCTGAAGTCGAAGATAAAATCGCTGAACGCACAAAGCTGGAAGAAGATCGGAACGCGGCGCGCGAGAAACAGGCCCAACTCAAGGCAGAGAACGAAGCCTTGAAAACGGAAATGGATGAACTCAAATCCCGCATTGATACGCTTGATTCTGCCGAAGGCGCGGCTTGTCCACTTTGCGGACAACTGTTGAGCGCTGAACATCGCAAGTCCACGCTGAAAGAATTGAAAGTCGAAGGTAAAGAAAAGGGCGACCGTTTCCGCGCCAACCTCGATGCCGGGAAAAAACTCGCTGGACAAATTACGGATTACGACTCGCAGATCGCCTCTCTTGCGTCCGCCGAAAAGGATCGCATCAAACATTCCAATTCGGTCGCGCAACTTGGCGAGCGGCTCGAGACTTTGCAAGGCCTGGCAAAAGAATGGGAATCCACCGGCAGGAAACGCTTGAAGGAAGTTGAAAAAATTCTGGAGAGCGAAAAATTTTCCGCCGAGGCGCGTAGGCAATTGGCGAAGCTGGACAAGGAGCTTGCTAAACTTGGCTACGATGCGTCTGCGCACGATGCGGCGCGTAAAGCCGAGTCCGAGCAACGCGCGGCGGAGGAAGAATTTCATAGTCTGGAAAAAGCGCGCGCGGCGTTGAAACCGATTGAGGATGAAATTGCGAATATCCAAAAGCAAATCAGCGACCAGCAATTAGCGGTTGGCAGTCAGCAAACGGAATATGATTCTGCGATTGAGACTCTTTCGTCAGCGCAATCGCAAACGCCGAACGTGAATGAAGTCGAGCGGGCGCTGTTTGCTTTGCGCGAAGATGAAAATCGAGTGCGCGATGAAGCGGGCGCGGCGCGGCAAAAAGTATTCGTGTTGGATGAACTTCGTGCGCGCAAATCCGGCTTCGAGTCCGAGCGGGAGGCGCTGGCGATTCAAATCGCGCGACACAAAACGCTGGAGCGCTCCTTCGGCAAGGACGGCGTCCCGGCCTTGTTGATCGAACAGGCCCTGCCGCAGATCGAATCCAAGGCCAACGAATTGCTCGACCGGTTGAGCGACGGGCAAATGTCGATTCGCTTTGTGACGCAAAAAGAATATAAGGAAAAGAAGCGCGATGATTTGAAGGAGACGCTCGATATTCAGATCAGCGATGCGGCGGGCGTGCGCGATTATGAAATGTATTCGGGCGGCGAGGCCTTCCGCGTCAACTTTGCAATTCGGCTGGCGCTCTCCGAGGTATTGGCGCAGCGCAAAGGTGCGCGCCTGCAAACATTGGTCATTGACGAAGGCTTCAGCTCGCAGGATGTTCAGGGCCGCCAGCGTTTGATCGAAGCCATCAATCTCGTCAAAAAAGATTTTGCGAAGATCCTTGTCATCACGCATCTGGATGAACTCAAGGATGCTTTCCCGACGCGCATTGAGGTGGAGAAGACGGATGCAGGCTCGACGGTAAGAGTCATTTAGCAAAACGCAATTCGCAAAAAGCAAATTACAAAAAGGAAACAGAAGATGGAATTCAAAGAATGGGAAATATCTGTGCCTGAAGCAATGAAACGTGATTCGCTTTGGAAGATGACGGCTTATCGCTATGCGGCTTTTTTGAGCGATCAATGCTGGCAGGATGTTTCCATTCTGATGAAGGATAGGCGGACGATTTCGCTTGCGGACCAACTTTATCGAGCCGTTTGTTCAGTTGGGGCCAACCTTGCCGAGGGTTATTCCCGAAGCACCGGGAAGGATCGCGCCCTGTTTTATCAATATGCTCTCGGCTCTGCGCGCGAAAGCCAGGATTGGTATTTCAAAGCCCGCTTTGTTTTAAGCGAAGAAATTTTCAATCAGCGTACAAAAGTTCTTGTTGAAATTATCCGCCTTTTGTTAACCATGATCCCCCAACAACGCGGGCGTGTGCTCCGCGAGGAGCAGGATTCTTATGTTGCATAAATTGCGCTTTGCGTTTTACGTCTTATGATTTACTTCACCATATCTACCTTCCTCTTCATCTCTGGCATCATCATTATTTACTGGCTTCACGATCAATACCATCTTGATATTGTTGTCGAGCCTGCTCCGGCTCCGGCGGATGCGCCGCTCGTTTCCATTTGTATCCCCGCGCGAAACGAAGAAAGAAATATCCAAGCTTGCGTCGAGGCTATCCTGGCGCAGACCTATCCCAATTTTGAATTGATCGTTCTGGATGATCGCTCGACGGATTCCACGCTGCAGATTTTAGAAAGCTTTGCGAAGGTTGGAAACCTTCGCAAAGCTCACCTGCACATTATCCACGGCTCGGACCTGCCCTCGGGCTGGGCCGGAAAACCTCATGCCTTGTACCAGGCCTCGGCTTCTGCAAAAGGCGAGTGGTTATGTTTCGTGGATGCCGATACTTTTCTCGCACCGGACGCGCTTTCATCCTGTTATGTCAAAGCCGTTGAAACCGGCGCAGATTTATTTACAATCATGACCAAGCAAATCACCGGCACATTCTGGGAAAAAGTTGTGATGCCGCTGGTGATGACCGCGCTCTCGGTTGGATTTTCGCCGCGCAAAGTCAATGATCCAACCAAACGCGACGCGGTGGCGAATGGTCAATTCGTTATGATCAAGCGAAGTGTCTATGATGCCATCGGCGGGCATGAACGAGTCAAAGATCAGATCGTGGAAGATAAAGCCATTTCGGAGCAAGTCAAATGGAATGGTTATCGCCTGATCGTTGCAGATGGGAAGCAGGCGGCGAGCACGCGCATGTACACTTCGCTTCCGTCCATGTGGGAAGGCTGGACCAAGAATATTTATCTTGGCCTGCGAGATCATCCCGCTATGTTGACGATGGGCGCGTTCGGCGCGTTTCTTTCATTGGTCGCCGCTTTGTTTCTTCCCATTTGGCCTGCGCTCGGAATCTTCTGGTATCTGCGTGGTGGTGGCGTATTGGCTTCATGTATTATTGGCGAAGCCTTGATACTTTGGGTATATCTCTTTTACGCGCGCGCTAACGTTGCATCAAAGATGGGAATACCGCGCTGGTATGCTTTGACCACGCCTTTGGGCGCGGCGGTATTCGCGGCAATGATGTTTATATCTGCGTGGAAAGTTTTATCAGGTCAGGGCGTGACATGGCGAGGGCGAAGATACAACCCTCGATAACAGAATCCGTTTGAAGCCTGGAAAAGAAGACGCGCTCATCGCGTGTCGTCTTTTTATTGTTCCAAAAGTATTTGGTCGGTGCCGCGGTCTATTTCCCATGGATAGATGATGAAGGCGTCCGTGACAGCCGCGTAATAATCCGGGCGGACGTTGGCAAACTTGTTTTGTTGTGGGTTGAAGTGCAGGACGCAGGTTTCGGGGAAACCGCCCGCGGCTGAAACGCGGTTTTTTACAGCCGTGATGGTTCGCCCCGATCCCCAAACATCGTCCACGATGAGCGTGGGGCGGCCGCGCAAAAGTTCGTCGGTGGGGAATTGCAGGAATTCCGGCCACGCCATCAAAGCGGACCTTTGAAGTTGCGCCGGAAAATTTACGGCGGCGGTCAGAACGTGTGTGATGTCCATCGCTTCGGCCAGCATCCCGCCGGGGACAACGCCGCCGCGCGTGATCATAATCATCGCAGTGAACTCGCGACGGAATTGAGGCAGGAGGTAATCGATGAGACGATCCACCTCCTCCCAGGTTATCATTTCGCGGCGTTGTTCCGGTTGCATTTAATTCTTAGCTCAAAACAGCGGCCAATGGAGCGGGCGCTGCAACTTGGATTGGCTGGCCTGCGAGCTGGGCTTTTTCAACGTCACGCGCCCAAAGGAAGAGACAGGTATTGTAAGCCGTCATTGTGTAGGAACTGATGACACTGGCAATCATGGCGAAAGCGAAGAAGATCATTGCGCCGATTGCGATACTGATCACGACAACTGCCACGCTGTTGGAGCCCAGCACGGCGATCATTCCTCCGCCGATTGCAAAGCCAATCACCAGTCCGATCAGGCCGAGCACAAAACCGATAAGACCGGTGACCCATCTCACGCCGACGGTGCTGACGCCGATCAGAAGCAGGTTGCCTTTTGCGATCTGTGTGGCGCGTTTGACACCGGTGGCGAGATTGGCGTTTTCGATCATCATGGCCGGCAGGATCAAATAGGATGCTTCCGTCCAGACCGTATCGATCAGACCAGCGAGCATACCGCCTATGAGATTGCCTCCGCGCCGATTGCGGCCTCCGCGTAATTGGTTGGTGAATAAATTGACCACTGTTGATGCGGCGGCCAGCGCAATGATGTTGAAGAATTCATGCTGGACTTTGGCCCAGGCCTTGTCCATGCGGCCATCGCCTTCGGCCAGATAACCATAGATCAGATAAACCGTCATGCCCGAGAAAATGTAACTGACAACGTAATGGGCAAAGATCAGGAGCGCGCCCATCACGACCATTGCAGCCTGACCGACAAAACTACTGTCTCCGCCGAAAATGAACACCACGGCGATCAACGGGATCAGGCCAATGACCGAGACAATGGCTCCGACAACCAACGCATAAATGGACGGCTTGATCAAGTCCTTATCCTTGAACGCCATTTGCCAGGCTTGTTGCATGAACGACCAACCACGTGAAAACGATTGCATAACTGCCTCCTTCTAAATTCTAGATTTTTGGCCTTACTGTTTCTGGCGGGATTTATCTACAGATGCCACAGATTTCGCCGATTTCTTAGAAACAAATCTGCCTAATCGGTGAAATTGTATCCTTTCAAAAAGAAGGGGGAAATGGGGTGTTTTGGGCGGGCGGAGCCCGCCCAAAACAC
>JAKAMM010000072.1 GCA_021812905.1 Chloroflexota bacterium
CTCGCTCCGACGAGTTGGTTCAGAGCAGCGAGCACCTCTGCATTCAGCGGGAGAGACAGCTCGAGTGCCTCCCGGAAATACGCGGCGAGATTGCTGAAGTGTTGAAACGGTCGCCCGAGCACACCCATCACCGTCTCCGGTCCATGACCTCCGTCAGTCGTTTCGTCGCCGGCCCTAGAAGCCTCCCGCAAAAGGTCAATAAATGCCCAACATAACCATGCCGGGACAATTGGCATTTCGACCATCACGGGCGAGACGTTCTGTGTGGTCTTTAGCAGTTTAATCTGGAGAAGCTTCAGGACGTCGTGAACCGGGGCCGGAGATTGCAGGCGCAGAGATTCACCATCGTCCGTCAGCGAGATAGTCTTGTCCAAGGCCCCAGCGCTGGAATAGTACACAGCCATGTCCACGATTTGATCGGGCAGGACGAAGGTCAGACCGTTAGCGGCATGCGGGTCAGCCAGTTGCCCTAGCAAAGGAGACGTCTCAGCCAGCATACCCGCTGGTATCACAACTTGTTCGGAGTCGAGGATAGGAACCGCGGACGGATCGCGGTATTCAAACAGCAGAGGCGTCAATGGTCCACGACGAAAATCGGAACTGCAATTCAATGCAATCCACTGCTGTAGAGAAAGGTGAGTGTCAACGTTCGGAGTCATTTTGCCGCCATTCAGTTCCGTTGTATCTTGACATTACCTGATCAATTCCGGGTGTTTTTCGGCTTGGTCAAAGATGAGATCCACGGCCTTTTCCGGGAAGTCGCCCGCCGCTGCCTCAAAGGCTTTGTCTTTCAGGGTGCTACCTACACCTTGGGCTCTTTGTAGAGCAGGTTTGCCGTAAGTATCAAAAAGCTGCTTCTTGATCGGACTCTCAGTGTATTTGGACGCAGCATTCTTGGTGAACTTGGTCGTCCAGTCCGAGATCTTGCCGGACAGCTTCTTTCTCAGCTTCTCCTGGACGCCGTCGTGGTAGACCAAATCCTTGAGGTCGCTTGTCGCCTCTTTCACCCCATCGTAAGCCCCCTGATAGACCTCCTTGAGGTCGCTTGCCACCTCTTTCGCCGAATCGTAGGCCCCCTGATAGGTCTCCTTATAGATCTCCTTGATTTCACTTGCCGTCTCTTTCACCCCATCGTAGGCTCCTTGATAGATCTCGCCAATCGAGGGGCACATTCTTGCCCCAATCGCGTCAGCACCGTCCACGGGGAAGGCCGCGGACTTGAGCAGGAACTCCTTCAACGCAAGTTTGTTGTCGATCGCGCGCTGACGGCGGAACTCGTCCTGGGCCGCATCCATATTCTGGAGGATCTGCTCTTTGTGCTCGTACTGCTTGAGCCAGTCCTGGTATTCCTGAAGACGCTTCTGGCTTGCATCTTGAACATCTTTCTGGATCTGGGCGTTTTTCGCCGCATTGTCTATTATGGATCGTCGATGTATAGCATCCTGGTCACTGTACCTCCGTTTTAGGTCTTCGGGTGCCTTCCAGCCCACGTTACGGTCCCAGACGTTTCCTTCGGCCAAGTTACGCTCACATTCCTCCACCTTGGCCTTGTCCACCCAATTATGACTGTCGCCTTCATCCATCGCGTGGGGCAGTTTGTACCAGACTTTGCCCCTTTCGTTTATTGCGCCAGGCTGTACCTCGAGCTTGCCCGTCTGCGAATTGAGCCGCCAGCCTTTTTGAATCCATTTCTGCTGATAATCGTAGGTAGATTTTGTCACCCAGCCCTGGCCCGGTGACCAGACCTTGCCATCCGGCCCCACCTGTCCGGGACGAACCCCTCCCGTCGGTGGACGGGGAGCTGTGGGCAAAACTGTACGGCCCCCACTCAACATTGAAATGACCCAGGCCACCAATCCGCCTGCCACCGCGCCGGTGATGGGTATGACCGGCGTACCCAAAATGGACTGCAATATACTTAGTATTTCCGGGTCAATCGGGCTGGGTTCTGGATTCGGGTTTGGATTTGGATTGGGGCCCGGATTTGGGCCAGGATCGGGTGGATTTAAGAATTCGGGAGTTGGTGTATCAACAACTTGATTACCGGATAGCATCTGGCACATGAATTTAGCTTCATCGAAGGTCACCCCTATGTCTCGCCATTGCTCTTCTTGTTTAGTGCCATCACTCAAGACGAAAACAAAACTGTATGAGCCTTTGCACGCATTATTATACGAATCATAAGTAAATGGCTCATAAACTTCAATCCTGCTTTCAACACAAGCGACATCAAGCCCACCAGATTCCTGGAGCATCTGACAAGCTTTTTTAACTTCTTGAAGATCAGGGTTATATTTCGATGCGTACCATTGAGTGGCACAATCACAAAGATCTTTCTGAAATAATTTCTGCTTCGAATCGTCAGAAGGATAAAAAGCGTTTTGTTGACAGGCAAGCGGGCTATCAAATGAGATTAGGCTGTTTTGAAGAGCAGCAGGATTATTGCGATGGTTACTCAGCCGATCATAACCAGCGAACGATTGACCAAATTGATCAATGGAATTTTGAATCGAGTAAAACAAGGCGGATAGAGTAAAAACAATGGCAAGAAAAGGGATCGCTATTTTCATCGAAATTACGCGGCAGTGCGCCGTCCTCGATTGATAACAAGGCCTGTCCCCAGCGCAATCACAAAACTCAGGCACATCTGCCCGCCTGACATAGCAAGCGTGACCAGCCAGGCTGAACCCTGTGTTTGGGCAAACGCCGGTAGCAGCGCGGCATTGACCAGCCCGCACAGCCAGCCAACGATGGTCGCCGCCAGCATAGCCAGAACGCGCTTCAATAATGACCCCATGCAACCGGGTTTTTGCGAAGTCGGGGCAGGTGTTCTGGACGGATACGCGGCAGGAAACGCCTCAGGTGGAGCGGATGGTAAAACAGAAGGGAAAACGGGCGCGCGCAAAGAATGTCCACAGTTGCCGCAGGTCTGCGCCTGCGGCGGATTGGGTTTACCACAATTTGGACAATTCATTCCGACATTCCCCGCTTAAAAACTTTGACTCGACCGCCACGCCCACCCGGGATAAGCATAGTCGTTGCTCCTTATTGTTGAGATCAGTGTACAACAATACAAAAGGATAGTCAACAACCTGTGGAGAGCGCCTATTTTATATTTATCACCAGAGTGTAATTAACCACCGCACCTGCTATGGGAACCACTTCGATAATATAGTCTTGCGTTAAAGGAAGTTTACGGTTGAAGGTGGTGGCGCCTGTCACCGACCGACTGTAAGGCTGTCCATCGCTGAAACCGTAAATGGTTAGGGCGGCGTTCGAGCCGACGCCGTTCAAGTCCACCTTCATGTTTTGTCCCTGGGATGCGAAAACTGTGTAGGCGACGGGGTAGCCTCCGACAGTTTTTCCGCTGACAATGGCGGAGTCTGCGTTCAGCGCGAATTTGATGCGGGCCGGAATTTCCACCGAAAGCGTAAAGTTCTCGGCGGTTGCCCCGCCATAAATGCTGATGTAATAATCTTCCGTCGTAGGCAGGGTGCCCTGCCAGTTGGAAAGTTTTGACGAGGCGTTGAGGATGGATGTGCCGCCCTTCGTCTTGATGGACATGGTTACATCGTTGTTGAATGAATTTGTCATGACGATCATGGGCTGTCCCTGCGATGCTTCGAGAACGTAGGTTTTTGTTTCGCCTGGTTGGATCGTTCCGGTTACCGAGCCGGTGGTTGTACCTGTTAAAAAATTAATTCGGGTCGCGCCCGGTAAAATTTGCGTGGGCTGAACAGGCGGGAAGGTTGGCACGGAAGTTGACAAAGGAACTGCAGTGGGCGGGATGGTTGTCGGCGGAAGGGATGTGGGGGCCTGAGCGGTAAGCGCTTGAATGGTGGCTGCTACGACCGTGGCAACATCGCTTTGTGAAAGAGGTGCGATGGGAGTGGTGGTTCCGCCGCAAGCGAGAGAAATGAAAGCGATCATTGCGAGCGGCGCGAGTGCCGCCAGCGGCTTCCAGATTTTTGTGAATGCAGGGTAAAGTGGTTTCATGTTGATCTCCTTTGTGCTAGAGAAGTATATCGTATTCGGCTTAGGCCTGAATAAGTTTGTATTGCGCGATAAAACTTGTCCAGCGACGTTATGACCCGCTAATTGGTTCCCGCTTTATCTGCGGTAAAATCCCGCCATGTCAAATCCTAAAGAAATTTTGGTTCGTTGGGGACCGGCAATTATTATGATGGCCGCGATCTTTGCTTTTTCATCCACGCCGGGGAATGACCTGCCAAACTTTGGAGGGCTTGATTTCTTAATGAAAAAAGCCGGGCATATGCTCGGCTATGGATTGCTGGCTTTGACTTACTGGCGCGGCCTGCGCTTTGACAAAAAATATATTTGGCTTGCGTGGCTTGTGTGCATTGCTTATGCGGCCACGGACGAATTCCACCAATCATTCGTGGCGGGTCGTCATTCATCCGCGGTGGATGTGTTGTTGTTCGATGGCGTCGGCGCGGGGATCGCGCTATGGATTTGGTCCCGCCGAAAAATTATATAAAAAAAGCGGAGCATTGCTCCACCTTTTTGAATTTCTACTCGAACTCCAACTCGATCTCTTCGCCCTCTGTCCATTCTTCGAGCCGGTCAATGGCGATGTCGCTGAACAGGCCTTCCTGATGCGCTTCGACGCGATAACGTTTTACCAATTCCAGCAAGGCTAAAAACGTCACGACAATTTCCAAACGAGTCGGTTTTTCGCCGAGCAATTCGCGGAAGTGGGCATGTTCATTCTGGCCAAGCCGCCTGGAGATCATGTCGATCTTCTCGCGGATGGTAATCTTCGGCGCGGCGATGATCGATGCAAGCGGCTTTTTCTCTTCTCCCTTGGCGAAGGCCGATTGTGCGGCGGCCAGTAATTCGTCGAGGGTAAGATACGAAAGATCAAGCTTGGCCTCCACTTTGGGAGGCGGGGCGACTCGCAGATGAGTCCGCAGATTTGCTGTCTGGCGATCTTCCAGCCAGAGTGCGATCTCTTTGAATCGTTTGTACAAACGCAACTGCCGCACCAGATCGTCGCCGACATTTTCCTCACCCGGCTCGCGCGCGGGCGGACGCGGCAGCAGCGCTTCGGATTTGATCTGTAACAACTTGGCCGCGATCACAAGGAAAGCCGAGATCTCGTCGGCACGGATTTGTGCGAGCCCATGAATGTAGGCGAGATACTGGTCGGTGACCATCGCCAGCGAGATGGAAGTTATATCCAACTCGGCGTGCTCGATAAGGCTGAGTAATAAATCGAGCGGGCCCTCATAAACGGGAGTGTGGACGGTATAGGCTGTTTGGCGTCCGAGCATGTTTTCCATAAGTGGGCGAATTATATCATTCGGAATCTGCACTCTTGGAAACCATTGTTGTTTGCATTATTCGCTAAATATCGCCTTGTCTCTGTCTGTCAAGTTGACCACAATTGCTTTGCTGGCTCGGATCAAATTCGCGGGTGTAATCATGATCTCTTTGCCCCACTGTCCCGCACCGACACCGAGAATTGGCTCGCTGACCAGTGAAGCTTCCAGAAAAGATCGAAATCCGTCCGGTTGCCAGCAGAAGGGCGGAATGGAGCCGATGATGTATCCGGTCGTTTCCTTGACCACTTCGGGCGCGGCCATTTGAATGTTGCGCGAGCCGATGGCTTTCTTGAGATTGCCGGAGATGGCATTCTGATCGCCGCCGAGCATGACCAGCACCCGCTCGCCAGTGCCGACTTGAAAGATCAAGGTTTTAACAGCCTGTCTTTCTGCGAGGCCTAAAACACGCGCGACATTGGCCGCACCCTTTGCTGTTTCGGGCGAAAAACTGTGGCGCTCGTAAGGAATGGCAAGATTGTCGAGAAAAATATGAGAGGGGAGTTGAAGCATATTATTTTGTATTTCTTGAAGCAAGGTAGATTCCGATCAGGATCAACACACCGCCTGTCAGCGTCGCGGCGGTCGGCATTTCCTGCAAAATAAAATAAGCCAGGATTGCCGAGCCGATTGGTTCGCCCAAAGTTGTGATTGCAACGAACGCAGCGGGCAAATGAGCCAATGCCCAATTGTATGTGGAGTGCCCAATCAGTTGTGGGATCAGGGCCAGCAGCAGAATCCATAAATATGTCATCGGGGTGTATCCAAAAGGCGATTCGCCTGCAATGAGCATAAATGCGAGAAGACAAATTGCCGCTGTTGTGTAAACCAGAAAAATATAAGGCACAAGCGATATTTTTATTCGCAGTTTCCTGCCGATCATCAAATACCCCGCCACGGTCAACGCGCCAGTTAGCGCCAAAAAATTTCCAAATAAAGCGCGTCCATGCAAGACTCGGTTGAGTGATAGGCAGGATAAGCCGTTGTTCCATGTGCAAGAATCTGACATGCCGATAACGATTCCGCCGACCAATGCCAATGCCATCCCGATCAAAACCGGACGGGTGAGCGGCTCCCGTAGAAATACAGGAGCGAGCAGCGCCACCCAAAGCGGCCCCGTGCTGACCAGGACCACCGAGCTTGCAATGGTCGTATATTCGAGCGATGTGATCCAGGTTGCAAAATGGATTGAAAGAAAGAGACCGGAGAGCAGACCGAGAATCAGATCGTTACGGGTTAAGCCTCGCAGTTCGGCGCGGTGACGCGTTAGCGCGATGGGCCCAAGCGCGAGGCTGGCAAGTGTCAAGCGCAGCGCGGCGATCACAAGTGACGGTGCGTCCTCTTGCGCGAACTTGATGAAAATGGATGCCGTCGAAACGGCGAGTATTGCGAAGAGCAGGGCGACCCCCACCCACCCTCCCCCAAATCCAAAAGATTTGGGGGAGGTGTCCGAAGGACGGAGGGGGCGAGAAGTTTTTTCATTCATGGCGAGCCGTTCAAGGGTCCGGAAAGGTGCGGCAAGTATACTTTATAAGTAAATCGTTAATATTCGCGCCGTCAGCTTGACAGTCGTCTTATGAAGTAATACAATTTATATGAGAAATATCATAAATATCAGCCCAATTTCAGATTAATTCACAAGGAGAAGAAAATGACTTTTGAACTTCCAAAACTTCCGTATGCTGTGGATGCGCTTGAGCCTTACATCGACGCGCAGACAATGACCATCCATCACGATAAGCATCATAATGCTTATGTTACCAACCTGAATGCCGCAATCGAGAAACATCCGGAACTTGCGAGCAAATCGCTTGAAGCACTGTTGCGTGATTTGAACGCGGTTCCGGAAGATATCCGCGCAGCTGTCCGCAATCACGGCGGCGGTACATGGAATCATTCGATGTTCTGGGAGATTATGGCTCCCAAGGCGGGCGGCGCACCGAAGGGCGAACTTGCCAAGGCAATTGATTCGGCTTTCACTTCGTTCGATAACTTCAAGGCTGAATTCGAGAAAGCCGCCAATACGCGTTTCGGTTCAGGCTGGGCATGGCTGGTCAAGAAGGGCAGTGGATTGGCTGTTGTCTCGAGTGCCAACCAGGATAATCCTATGTCTGATGGACAAACACCGATCATGGGCTTGGATGTTTGGGAACATGCGTATTATCTTAAGTATCAGAATCGCCGCGCTGAATATGCTACAGCTTGGTGGAATGTTGTGAATTGGGACGCTGTGGCGGCCCGTTTCTCGGCCAAGTAAAAGTTAACGTATCTTCTCAAAAAGAATGGGGGTGTGGGGTGTTTTGGGCGGCTTCGCCCG
>JAKAMM010000073.1 GCA_021812905.1 Chloroflexota bacterium
ACTGAAAAAAGCGTTGCGTGTCGCAAGGGCCGGTCAGCCGCTAAACGCGATCGGCAAAATAGTCCAGCAGGAAGCGAAGAGGCGCAGTTACAACGTCATCTATGAATTGACCGGCCACGGAATCGGACGCGGTTTGCATGAAGAGCCGGGCGAGGTCTTGAATTTTCATAACCCGCGTGATGGCCGCATTTTAAATGACGGACTGGTGCTTGCGATCGAGCCGTTTCTGACGACGGGTCAGGGCCGCATCAAACAGCAACGCGACGGCTGGTCATTGCAAACGGCGGATGGCGCCATCGCGGCGCAATTTGAACATACAATTATTGTGACCCGGAACGAACCGATTATTCTGACGATCTAAAATACAATGGCGGCCACTGGCCGCCATTGTATTTTACGGTTCATCATCTCCGCCGCCGTTGTCCATTCCCATATCTGGCAATGCAGATTCGATTTCATTAGGTGATTGGCCGGCTTCCAGCCGGTCCACTACATCATCAAATTCAGGCGGCAGGTCTTCGCCCATTTCCTTGCCCATCTTACGCATCATCTGACCCAGCGCCTGCGGGTCATCCTCCAATCCGTCCAAAGCGGACGGGTCGGCGATGTTTTCGAGGCGGCTTTCATCCGATTTGGCGATACGCACCTTCGTCATCCGCCGCCGAATGTGTTCGCTGCCGCAATACGCACAATTCACTTTCTTTTTGCCATATTCTCTGTAAGTCAGGAATACGTCAAAACGCTGCTGGCAATCGAGACAGATAAAATCATAAGTTGGCATAATTCTATTTTACTCACAAATCCAGCTTCTTTTTGAAAAGTCGCCATGAAAATAGATTTTCACCACCAAACATGAAAATCTATTTTCGGATCAGATACGATTGCAACTATAATTGAGCGAAAATGCGCTGATATAGCCAGTTTATTACGATCAAAGGAATAACATGTACACCAGTCCAACTTTAGATCTTCCGCCCTTTCAGCAGGGCGGGTTGGATTCGTTATGCGGTTTGTACAGCATCGTCAACGCCGAAAGATTTATTAATCGCTCATCGGATCAAGGTGCGCAGCAGCTTTTCAATGACATCATTCATTATCTCTCGCGCAAGCGCTTGCTGGCCAAGCTTTTGATCGGCGGCGTGATCCACAAACAGATGCTTCAAATTCTGGACGATGTGGTTGGGGAACGAATAACCAACAAGAATATTCCCTGGCGCGGCGTGCCTACACCTGTGCTGGATACGTTCTGGAAATCAATGCGTGATTTTTTGGATGGCACGCCCGGCCGCGCCGTTATCCTGGGACTGAATGGATTTCACGACCATTGGACGGTCATAGAAACGATCACGGACCGATCCATCCTGTTATATGATTCTGCCTTGATAAACCGCCTGCCTCGCTCACGCTGTACCACCCTTATCCCCAAAGGTAGACGCAAACATCTGCTCCTGCCTGCTCAAACGTATTTTTTGTCCAATTAGAAATTGACTTTCCCGCGATGTCGCCAGGATTTGAATACGGCTGAAAAATAACGGAGGTTGAATGTACGAACATCATAAACAACCGCTTGCAAGCCGCAGAACATTTCTTAAACGTCTCGCCCCCGTACCTTGCGCTGTAATAGTAGTGTATACTCAAAAATAATTCTATCATGGCCTGTCCGTGAGTGAATGGTTGGCAATGTGGTTCTAGCCTTCGAACCATTTGAGCCTTTGAGCTCTTTATCGGCACCCTTCTTGGGCGTTCCGTTAACTTTCATTTTCTCACAAAGACAGGCCGCCTTCCTTTTTTGGTTGCGGCCGGAGGCCAAAGAGATCATGCTACCATTACTATATGGGAACAACATATACACGTTCATCTTCTGGGGAACATTCGCTGTCTGGGCTGTGCCGGAGTGGATTGGCACCCTGACGCAGCGTTCCAAAAGCAACATGCGGGCGTATGATCGCGGCTCGTATGCGGTGTTGATGTTGGGACTTTTTGGCGGCCTCGCGTTGGGTTTCTGGCTGCCGTTATGGGCTCCAGGCGCGAGTCTCACCTGGCATCGCACGCTAATATTTGCGCTGGGGATCGCCTTAATGCTTCTGGGCACAACCTTCCGTTGGTACGCCATCCGCGTGCTGGGAGAATATTTTACGCGCGAGGTTGCCGTCCATCCCGGTCAGCAAGTCGTACAAACTGGCCCATACCGCTACATCCGGCATCCGGCGTATAGTGGAACACTACTGACGATGCTTGGTTTGGGGCTGACGATGACCAATTGGGCAAGTCTGCTTGCGATTATGGCTTGCACATTGCTCGGCCACAGTTATCGGGTCGCGGTGGAAGAACGCGCGCTCAGCGAAAAAATCGGCTTGCCGTATGTGGAATACATGCGACACACGCGCCGCTTCATTCCGTTCGTGTTTTAGATAGGTGAAAGATTTTCCTGATCCATACTCGCAGCCTTGCATCGCAAAAGCCGGGGACGCGCCCTCCATCATCATGACAGCGCTTGGATTCCTTATCCCCCTGTCCTTGATGCCCCAAATCCTTAAGGATTTGTCTGCCATGCCAATCCTGCTTTTGATTTGGATGCCTATAGGACTGTTTGTGCTGTGGGCCAGCGGATACCGAATTCACCTGTTGCCGGATAGAACACGCTACCCCACATGGTTATGTTCGTCTGAAATGCAGTACGAAGATATCAGCCGCCTTGACATATATTGCGGCGCTAGTTCAGCGCCAATGCTGGATATCTGGTGTCATTCTTCTGACAGGCCGCTTTCCATATCCACCAAACCATCCAACAAGCGCGATATGGCAATCACAGTGGGCGCCATTGTTTCGCGCCGCCCGGTAATCGAGATGAACGATATTGCCGTTGCCGATAATATCCATTCCAAAATTGGGGACTTTCCTCCTCTGCTATAATCTGCAACATGATATTGGTTACTGGGGCAACGGGATTTATCGGGCGCGCGTTGATCCGTCAGTTATTTGAGGCAGGCCATCGGGTGCGGGCTTTGATCCGTCCATCAAAACGTTCACCGCGGCTTCCGAAAGGCGTGCCGGTTGAAGTGGCAGTGGTCAGTCTGGCAGACGAACGCGCCATCCTGGCGGCACTCAAGGATGTAGATACGATCATCCATCTGGCCGGGACCGAGTCGCAGGGGCGCGACGCGAAGTTGTCAGCGGTGGATATGCAAGGCACGCAGAATCTGTCACGGGTCGCGGCTGAGGCGGGCGTTGGGCGCATGATCTACGTCAGCCATCTCGGAGCCAGCCGTTCATCGGGTTATCCGGTCTTCAAAGCCAAGGGCATTGCTGAGGAACACATCCGCCGTTCGGGCGTGCCATATACCATTTTTCGGTCAGCCGTTGTTTTTGGCCCCGAAGACTATTTCACTTGTGGGTTGTCGCGCTTGTTGCAAGTTACGCCGTTTTTCTTTCCCATCCCAGGCGGCGAGCGGACGGTGATCCAGCCGCTGTGGGTCGAAGACCTGGTGTCTGTGATCATGTGGTCGTTGAACAATGAAGATACGCTCAACCAAACTTATGAGATTGGCGGGAGTGAATATTTCACTGTGCGGCAGATCATGGAGATCATTATGCGAGCCGCACAGCGGCCGCACACCTTATTCGAGCTTCATCCGGTTCTTTTGCGGGCGTTGATCGTGACCTTCGAGTCTTTCATCCCAAATTATCCTGCGTCTTCCTTCTGGCTCGATTATGTTTCAGTCAGCCGCACCTGCCCGGTTGATAATTTGCCCAACGCGTTCGGGCTGATGCCGGCGCGCTTTGCCTATCGACTCGATTATCTAAAGCGCGCACCCTGGTATGGTGAGCTTTGGAGAAAGACTTCAAAGAGAGTTTCCGAAACGAGCGCCAGGGTTTTGGAATCCATTCGAACATTTCGACTGCCGTAAAGTTTTTGAGAATAATGATGTCTCATCCAATCATCCGACTTTTGGAAACTCTTGAAGAAATGGCCGCGGTTGAATCGCTGCAAAGCGCAGTCTGGCCTGGCAGCGAGACCGACGTTGTCCCTGCGCACATGCTGATCACTGTTGCCCACAACGGCGGATTGGTGCTTGGCGCATTCGTGGACGAAAAACTAGTCGGCTTCGTCTTCGGCTTTCCCGGCCTCGAGACCACGCCCGATGGGCCGCGTCCCAAACATTGTTCACACATGGCGGGCGTTCATCCGGACTATCGTGACAGCGGCCTCGGCTTTGCGCTCAAACGCGCTCAATGGCAAATGGTACGGCACCAGGGCCTCGACCACATCACCTGGACCTACGATCCGCTGCTCAGCCGTAACGCCCAATTGAACATTGCACGTCTCGGCGCGGTTTGTTCCACGTATCATCGTTCCGAGTACGGCGACATGCGCGACGGTCTCAACGCTGGTCTGCCCTCCGATCGTTTTCAAGTAGACTGGTGGCTCAATACCAAACGCGTCGAACGTAGACTTGGCAAACGCGCCCGCCCAACTTTGAAATTGGATCACTTGCTACGCGTCGGCGTGCAGCCACATTACACGCTTCAAACCGGACCTGATAATCTGCCGCGCCCGCCCGAACATTTTCCGCCGCTGGAGGCGCAACTTATCGCGGCTGAGATGCCGTCCGACTTCATGGCTTTGAAAACTGCTGATTTCGCCCTCGCCCGTGATTGGCGCTTCTTCTCGCGTGAATTCTTCGAGACGGCTTTTGCCAAAGGATATCTCGTCACTGATTTTATTTATGATAAAGGCCAAGACGGACCGCGCAGTTTTTACATCCTCACTGACGGCGAAGGCACATTGGACTCTGCAACATGAAATATTCTGACAGGCTGCTCACAGGCTTACGCGGCAGGTACACCCGCAATTTTTATGTCAGTTCGTATTTCACGGCCTTTTGCCCCAGAGAAAAAGCTGTCGAAATAGCCCTTGAAAAAATTTATGAGATTATTGCAGGATCATCCGAAGGGTCAGAATGACGCGGCCATCTTTCATTCAAAGAGTCGTTCGCAAGATAAAAAAGACTCTTCTTTCCTTTTTCTTTCTTGACCAATGGGTCATCATGACGGGGAAAAACATAAGCCACAACTCGCTCGAATGGTCTGCGCTCCGCCCGCTTGTTCCAGGCGGGGATCGGTATTGGGCTGATCCGTTCATCGTTGAAAAAGATAACCGCTATTATGTTTTTATTGAAGAAAAAATTCTGGCCGCGGGGTTGGGTCGTATTGTCTGTTTGACTCTCGATGAAGATGGCAGTCTTGTATCAAATCAAGTTGTTCTCGAACGGCCGTATCATCTTTCCTATCCCTTTATTTTTGAATATCAAAATGAAATGTATATGCTGCCCGAAACGGCATCCAATCGCACGCTGGAGTTATATCGCTGTCAGCATTTTCCCAATCAGTGGCAATTCGTCAAGACACTGATGACAGATATTTATATTGTTGATGCAACTTTACTTGAGTACGAAAAGAAATGGTGGTTGTTTGCAAATGTCAAAGAAGAGGGCGGTTCGAGTCTTGATGCGTTGCATCTCTTTTACGCTGATAGCCCACTTGCCGATAAGTGGACGGCGCATCCGCTCAATCCGATTGTCAAGGATATGCGTTCGGCGCGGCCAGCGGGCCGCATCTTTATACGGGATGGAAAGCTGATCCGCCCTTCGCAAGATTCATCCCGCCGATACGGATACGCGCTTAAGTTCAATCGCATTGATAAATTAAGTGAGAATGAATACGAAGAAACAAATGTGGCATCATTTTTTCCGAAGGGCGGAAAAATCCTTGCAACACATACTTTCAATCAATCCGGGGACTTGACGGTGGTTGACGCAATTATCCGAAGAACAAAGTAATTAACGCATGAGACGACTCGCAAGAGTCGTCTCAGCGGTTGGATGGAGAGAAAGTGAACTTACCTCCGCACGGATGGATTTTCTTCGTTTGACATTGCGTTCATGCCGACCGAATGATATGTTGGCTCGGGGCGCGGCATCGGACGATTCACTGGCAGCGGCTTGGGGGCAGGGCGTGGATAGGATGTGGGTTGCAGGCGCTGAGTCTGGGAAAGTGGTTGGGAACTAGTTTGCCAATTTGGGCGCAGGGCGGTGCGTGAAGCAGGTCGGTCATCTGCCATGGTGAACATATTCTCGCCTGCAATCGAAAACGTACCAATGATCAACACACGGATCAACCAGACCATTACAGCCACGAAAACTGGCACGGCCTTGGTCAACATGGTTTGTCCGACCAATGCGGTGCCGGCTGATGTGTGATTCAGGATGGCAACTGACACGCCCCACCATGTTAACATGGCGTTGAAACCTGCTGCCAGCAACCAGGCTCCGAACAAATACCAGACTTCAGCCGGTTCATCGCGTCCCTGTTGTGGGGTGAAAATGCGGGCGATCCCGGCAAAGTCAATGCCGCAGAAGGCAAAGGCCAGAATGGTCGACCAAAGAATGCCGCCTGTTTTGAGATTACCCAGAACATCTGCAAGGGCGAAGGAAGTTGTTGAAAAGTTAAAGACCTCGAAGGCCAGTAAAGCGGCGACAAGGATGGCCCCGAAGATTGCACCGCGTTTGAGGACCGCCCCACGCAGGATGGGCATTAATTTGATGGAGAACGAACGGTTCATAACACACCTCTCTTTCAATACTTTTGCTGAGGGCGAAGTTCATTCTTATTATAGAACAATAGTTCTATTTGTCAAGTACTGGATCTTGAAATTTCAGTGCACTCCCCCGCTGTAAATAAATGGCAAGTGTGTAAATTATATTCGCCTTGTCCAATCGGGATGATTATATTTTTCACGGACGAGTTCATCGGCGCGTGACTTTTCGCTGGCGGATAATTCTCCCGCCTCGAAGCTTAACCCCAACTTGGCCTCAAAGCCCCAAACAAAGGCATGGGCTGCGTCATTCCAGAGCACCTCGTGTCCGAGCACGGATTGGACTGTCGTAGCGCGCGAAAGTAATCGTGCCGCGGCGTCGGTACGCTCGGAATCGTCAGGGAAGGTTAAAGCCTCAGTAATGCGCGCCAGGTTCCCGGTCAAGGGAAGAGAGCCGTGTTGTAAAACACCTTCCTTGCGACGCGCCTGTGCCGATCCAATTAATTTTTTCCCATTCACAGTAATTTCATATGCCGACGGAACTTCAAAGCAAACGGGATTTGGCGTCTCACGACTTGGACCGGTATCTTCTTTTATTTCAACAGGCAGTCCCAACGCCTTGACTGCCCCTAACAATGCAACAGACAGCCGGTTGTAACTTTCCAGAATCGAACCAGCCACGCGCGGCTCTTCGGCGGGGGCAATGATGGAGTACGTGATCTCATCTGTGTGGAGAATGGCGCGTCCGCCGGTGGGACGACGAACAACATCCCAGCCGCGTTCTTCGAGACGAGCAATGTCAACATCTGCAAATGGCTGGGCCTGACCAAGCGAAAGGCAGGGCGGATCCCACGCGTAAAGACGCACAGTCGGGATTGCTTCGCCGCGTCCAATGTGCTCGAGGATTGCCTGGTCCACGGCCATGTTCCATGCACCGCGTGCAGGTGGAGTATTCAAGAGTCGCCAAGTGTCAGCCATAAGCAGGTATTTTACCCGCAGAAATCCGGATTTTTTCGGAC
>JAKAMM010000074.1 GCA_021812905.1 Chloroflexota bacterium
TACGATTAAATTTTGAATGCTGGCATAGAGACTGGCAACGATGATCAGTCCCAGCAAAACTCTTTGCAGCCATTTGATAATCATAACTCGCCCTGCGCCCGTCGCTGCGAGGAGGGCGCTTTTCCCGACGTGGCAGTCTCCAATTTAGCGGGAGATTGCTTCGGGGACGAACACCCCTCGCAACGACGTTTTGTTAGTTTTGTATAAGGTGAACTCATAAGATAGACTCTGGTCACTTTATCTTTTCAATGATCTCGGCGATCAGGTCGAAGCGGCTGAACTGCGGCATGATGTACACGCCCTGCGCCCACGGTTTGATCTGTTCAATTAATTCTACCGCGATGCGCACGCCCTCTTCAGCGGCGCGATCTCCGGCCTTTTCCATGCGTTGAGTGATTTCATCGGGAATTGAAATGCCGGGCACTTCGTGGTTTAGGAAGTTGGCATGTTTCAGGCTGACAAGTGGCAGAATGCCGACCAGCACAGGACGATTCAACGGGCCATATTTCAACTCGTTTTTTGCCAGAAAGCCTTCCCCGTCTTTTGATTGATAGATCGGCTGGGTCAGGAAAAAATCGGCTCCGGCCTTGACCTTGCGCTGGAGATTTTTCATTTCATGATCCGCATCGGGCGGACAAAGATTCAGCGCCGCGCCGACGAAGAAATTGGTCGGCTGGCCGATGCTTGTTCCGGAATGATCCACGCCTTCGTTGAAGCCCTGTTTGATGAGTTTGATCAAACCCGAAGGGACGAGATCGTAGTTGTCCATTGCTTCGGGATAGTCGCCGATGGCGGTCGGGTCGCCCATGATGACGAACACATTGCGGATGCCGAGCGCGTGAGCCGCCAGCAGATCACCCTGTACTCGCAGCAGATTCCGGCCTCGGGTCGGGAAGTGCAGCGTGGACTCAATATTCACGCGGCGCTGGACAACATCGCAGACTGCCCAAGCCGACATCCGCATACGCGCCATCGGAGAGTCGGCCACGTTGATCACATCCGCGCCTGCTTCGGCCAGGAGCGACGCGCCCGCCAGCAATTTGTGAGTCGAGAGGCCACGCGGCGGATCCATCTCGACCGAGATGGCGAACTGGCCCAACGCAAGTTTTTGCGCGAACCGCGTGGGTTGCTCCTGCGCAGTCTCGACGATTTCATCGGCAGGCAGCATCGTAACGTGGGATGGGTTGATCTCCGGCGCTGTATCGAGCGCCTTTCGCATGGCCGCAATGTGCTGGGGCGTGGTGCCGCAGCACCCGCCGACGATGCACGCACCGGCTGCGCGGAATGAAAGCGCGTAATCGCCGAAGTAATCGGGATCGGCCGGATACATGATGCGCCCGCCTACTTGTTCGGGCCAACCCGCGTTGGGCTTGACCCAGAATTTCCCATTGGGCACTGCCTGGCGCATTTGTTTGAGAATGCGGAGCAATTGCGCCGGGCCGCCGGAACAATTCACGCCGATCACATCCGCGCCAGCTTCATCGAGCGTGCGCGCAACTTTCAGCGGGTCATCGCCAAGCAACGTGCGGTCATCGCGCGTAAAAGTGACGGAAGCGATCACCGGCAACGTGCAATTTTGTTTTTCGGCCTTGATGGCTTCCTGAATTTCATAAAGATCGCTCATCGTTTCGATCACGATCAAGTCCGCGCCTGCTTCGCACAAGGCGTTGATCTGCTCGACAAAGGCAGCGCGTGCCTGCTCTGGTTGAACGCGTCCGAACGGCGCGATGCGCACGCCCAGCGGGCCGATATCGCCAGCCACCAAAACATCCTTGAATGAGGCAGCCACTGTGCGTTTGGCCAATTCGACACCCGCCTTGTTGATCTCGACAATATTTTTATCGAGGCCATGTTTGCCAAGCTTGAACCGATTGGCGCCGAAAGTATTGGTCAGGATCAATTGCGCGCCCGCTTCGATATATTCGCGATGAAGATCGGCAACTGCGGCGGGATTGGTCAGATTGAGTTCATCGAAGCATTTATCAAAACTCACGCCGCGGCCATGCAGCATGGTTCCCATGGCGCCGTCGGCGAGAATGGTTTCAGTCGAAAGTCTTTCTAAAAGATTCATTGATACTGTCCTTTGTCGTAGGACAAATTGACAATTTGTCCTATTCTGAATATTTGTAATAATTCCATTTCCAGTTTTGCCAGTTGTCTGTTAAACCTGCTTTTACAGGGTTGTATAAAACGTATTTCACAATTCTTTCGAGTTCGCTGTTATTGCGAACAACACGATCATAACTTTCGTGCTGCCAAAATTCTCCTTCGCATCCCAAAATCAGGTTTGCTTCCCGCGCGGTGTGCCGTTTGAGTGAGTGCATAATATGCGAGAGCGAAAAATATTTTTCATCGCTTTCCTTTAGCGGAGTAAAAACAACATGAACGTGATTTGGCATGATGCAAAACGCGATCAATTCATATACTTTGCCATCCCGAAAGCGCAAACTTTCAGAAACTAAATCTGCAATACGGGGATCGGCTAAATGCCTAACGTTTGATGCTGAAGTATCCAGTGCGTCGTCCCATTTCCCAAAAAGGCGGCGTGACTCAACATCTGTTTTTTCGGTGCACTCTTTTGAATTGCGTATTTTCGCCAATTCAAATTCTGATGTTTCTTTTTCGTTACTTAATCTTTTTATAACTTCAACTGGCAACGAGCCTGCAAGCCGAAAAGTCACAAACAAAGTTGCGCCTTCGATTTGAATATGAGGCAAATTTCGGTGATAAGAATGCTTGAACGAAAATTGATTCATCTTAATCTTTTGTAGAACAAATTACCAATTTGTTCTACGGCTTTTTGATGACGGTCAAGATCGCATCATCACGCGTGATCTCGTAAATGATCTTCGCATTTGGATATGAAGTCAAATCCAGATTGTAACGGGTCAACGCCACATCGAAATCATAATGATCGGCGCGCTTTGCCTCGTAGGTCGAATAAAGTTTCAAATCGGGCCGCAGGTATAAACCCAGCAAATGCGCCGGGCCTTCGACCCAAACAGCCGCATTCGCAGGCGCATTTTTATTGAGCCAATCCGCGGCCTGGCGGTACGATGTGCCCCAATAATCCATCTCGAATTTTCTGAACGCCCCCGCCTCACCGCCGATGAAACGGTTGTAATAAATATATTCGTATGGATGAAGTCTCACGCCGTCAATGACACCGGGCAAAATACAAAGAACGATCAATGCAATTTGCAGCGCAGGCTTTTTGATTTTTTCAAACACAGCACCCGCCATCCAAAAAACCGGGGGCAGGATGAAAAATATCTGACGGAAATTATCATACAACGGCGGACGCGTGACGATGAATCCGACCAGCGGCAGGATAAACCAGACGAGAGTCAACGCCAGTAAAGCGCGCGATGCCATCCGCTTCTTCACGGACCCATAAACGGTCACCGCCAAACCAGCAGTGAACAAAAACCAGACCGGTTCCGTTAACTGAATCCCCAGCAGGACAGGTAAATAGGAAGCAGGCAATCCCGTGGATGGATAGTCTACGCCATTAAAGAGTACCTGTCCCTTCCACGGATACTCTGACATCACGCGCACGCTTTCAATGAAATGTCCAATTGGGTTTAGCCAGAGATAAGGCCAGGTCAAATATGCGGCAAAGAGCGCGATGACAGCATAAATGATCAAAGCCGGGATTGCTTTTTTGCCATGTTTGCGGAGAGCATAATAAGCAACGAATAACGCGGCGAATGGTCCCAGCACGCGGGTGGAGGTGGCGATACCGAGGAGGATCGCAGCGGGAGCAATGGAAAGCAGAAAGTGGAAAGTGGATGGGGTTTTGCGCCAGAACCAGGCGATGATGAAAGAAGAAAGAAGAAAGAAGGCCGAACGCGCCCAGAGGAAGTAGACAAAATATTTCTGGATATAAATTTCAGGTTTGACTTTGTGAATGTCAGAAGCAATCGCTGAAATAATATTTGTCTGACCCGAGGCCGCCGCGCGGACGAGGCTGTCAATCCAAGTATGGATGAATGGGGCGGCCATGAAGAGTCCGAAAACGGAGGCCAGCCAGAGGGCGGTCAGAACGAGCAGAGTCCACTTGCGGCGCGGAGAAAGATCGTTCAACGAAATCGGTTCGAGCGTGTCGAAAAGTCTCAATCCGAATAATAAAGTAAGAAGAAATAAGGAAAGAAATGGAATATCCTTCGGACTGATGAAGGCATGCCCCCACAAGAGAGGCTGCGTCGCAAAAAGCAGGGTCGCGCCGATAGACGGAATTTCACTCAGCCAGCGTTTGGCAAGCGCATAAAACGCCCAGATGCCGATGAGATAGGTGAGAAAATAAAGCAGGTGGCGCGTGTCAGAAGTGGTAAAGGGAAGGATATGTGTGAGCAGGCGCGCGCCGAGATCAACCGCGATGACAAACGCCGGACCATAATTATCGTAGGTGTTACCCGTGAGCGGAATGTCACCGGTGGTTGGCCATGTGGAATAAGATTTAATGGCGTTGTCGGCATATTTGAAGAATTGAAGTTCGTCCCATGATTCGCCGTAGTGCCTGAGGACGAACAGGCCGACAATTAGCGCAACGACCATCAGGATGATTATATGAATTTGCCGGAATGCTTGCTGTTTTTTTAACACACGAACATCCTTACTCGCAGCCTTGAGCAGAGTCCACTTTTTTTATATAAGAAAGAATACCGCCATCTCTTTCAACCACAAAAATAATTTTAGAGCTATCACAATGATGTAGGTCCCGATTGCCGTATGTTGAAGAAAGCAAATAGTAGAATTGGTATTCAGGTTTAACTGTTTTGATCGTGTAAACAATTGAAAAGTCGGGTCTGGCATACTGTTTGGCGGCCTGCTTATTGCCGATAATCATTATCGTTGAGCCCTGCGCTGCATTCTCATTAAGATATTCCATAGATTCCTTAATAGATGTGTTCCAGTAATCCAGTTCCAATTTACGATATGCGCCCCTGACACCACCGATCAGGCTGTTGTAATATATGTACTCATACGGATGAAGTTGAGTACAAGCGTAAATGCCTGGCAGGACCATAGCAATCAATAAGACTGTCGTCAATATTGGAAGTTTTACAGTGGTCATCAACTGGTCGATGCCTATACCAGCCAGCATAAAAAGCGGGGGCCAAAGAAATAACAGCTGACGGGCATTATCGTATAAAGCGCTGCGCGACAGCACGATCCAAACAGCTGGGGCCAGGAACCATCCCGCAAACAACAGCAGCAGTTCCCTGTTTTTGCCCTTGATGAAAAGCCATAAGGAAACTGCGAAACCAATCGTAATAAGTATCATCGCAGGTTCAGTCAATTGCAAACCAAGCAACGTGGGGAAATATGCCCGTGGCAATTGATTCGCCGAATACAACTTCCCCATAAATAAAACCTGGCCGTCATATGGAAAACTGGACATGACTTTTAGACTCTCAAAAAAGTTGGCTATAGGCGCTTTCCATAAATACGGCCAAGTCAAATATGTGGTGATCCCTGCAATCAGAAAATAATACGGAATGGTGGTTATTATTTTTCGAGGAACTTTTAATATGGCATACAAAAAAACAAAAAGCCCAGCCAATGGCCCGATCACCCGCATGGAAATCGTCAACCCCAAGATAATCCCGGCTGGAATGAGCCATTTCCATTTGGAACCCGGAGAGGCATCCATCATCTGAAGGCCCAAATATACACTGGTCAGAAAAAACACCATAAAGGGAGCGTCTTTGGGATTAATAAAAGAATGTCCCCAAATCAGCGGCTGGGTTGCAAACAAGAGAGCGGCCCCAAATGCCGCCCACCTGCTCATCCAGCGTTTCGATAACAAATACAAAACCAGGACACCTGCCAAAAATGTGCAAAAATAAACAAAATGTCTGGCCGTGATGATTGACGAGAAAGGCTCCAATTTATTGATCAGCCCGGAAGAAATATCAGCCAGCACGAAGTAAGCCGGTCCATAATAATCAAGGTCCCTGACAAATGGCTGTAATTCCTGTGGATGCAATATATATTGATACGCTTGAATGGAATAGTGAGCGTAATCAAAGATTAGGGATTCGTCCCAGCTTTCGCCGTAATCCTTGGCAGTGAAAACTCCTATGACCAGACACAAGAGGAGCAGTATGATGATAGGCGTATTTTCATAGGCAAGAATTTTTTTATACATCGAGATCTTTATTCCTATCAGTTTCTCATCAACTGTTCCAGCGTCCACTGGGCATATCCGGCCGGAGGTGTGCTGCAGACCAAGGCAATCAAATGGGTCTCTTGTTTCTCTTCCAGCTTGGGCCCAGTGGATGGGTGCGGTTTATCTTCCAGGGCCGCCCGCAGGCCTTCCTGCTCATAGCACAGGCGCGTGCGCCGGATCGTCTGCTCGCTGACATACAACATCTGACTGATGTCGGCATCCGTCCATCTTATCTCTGCCCTACAACTTAAGCAAGTTCAGGTACGGGTATGTTTCATTTTATTGAGATTGTGGTATCGCTTCTCAACGACTCCACCGCCGCAAACGTGGACTTTGTCACGCCGATCAACTGCTCGTAGGGAATCGGCGGCTGTCCACCCTCGCGGATGGCCCGGGCCAAGGCGATCATTTCATTCTTCCAGCCTTTATCTTGCGCCGCGAGTTTGGCTTCCTTCTTATTTCCATCTTTGATTGTAGTTAGCACACGATAATCATCCAACACCGCGATTTGTCCCCCGCAAAACACCTCGATGCGTTCTTTGGGGAAGGATTTGTCGCCGTTGGCGAGATAATCCACCACACCGATTGAATCATCGGGGAAAGTGAAAGTCATGCTGACGTTGTCTTCGCGGTATCTGCCATTGTCTGGCAAAGCATGCGCTGTGACACTAACCGGAGCCGTGCCAACCAGAAAAGTAATGAGGTCAATAAAGTGACACCCCTCGCCGATGATCCGTCCGCCGCCGATGGTTGGGTCTTGAGTCCAGTGATTGAGCGGAATGTAACCGGCATTGATTCGGTAATGCGCGTGAAGAGGCTCTGTTCGATGAAAGAGGAAAGATGAAAGAGATTGGGCGAGAGGGGAGAAACGACGATTGAAGCCGGCGGTGAGTAATGCGTGATTCGTAATTCGTAATTGCTTTTCGATTTTGGTAAGTTGCTCAGGCGTGATGGCTAACGGCTTTTCAACGAAAACATTCTTGCCAGCCTTCAAGGCTTTGACGATCAAATCCGCGTGCGAATCGTGGCGGGTCAGAATGGCAACCGTGTTGATGTTTGGATCGTTGATGATTTCATCATCGGATGAAGCTGCATATTGGAAACCAAATTTTTTTCCGGAATGCTGCGCATGTAGTCCGCCCGAGGAGGTTATGCCGACCAGTTCAATATCTTTGTTGTTTTTGATAACAGGCAGAAGCGTGGCATTGGCGTAAAGTCCAGCGCCCAACATACCCAGTTTACAGGTTGCAGGTTTAAAGGTTTTAACGTTGAACCTGACAACCTTCGAGCCCTTCGACGGACTCAGGACAGGCTTTTCCAACTTTTCAACGGCTTCGGGATAAGTAAGCAGAACTCCCAAAAACGGCTCTTTCCTTTTGCCA